>JBFGBS010000262.1:0-3995 GCA_041567475.1 Arthrobacter sp. | reverse complement strand
GGGAATCCACGAGCTCCGGCTTGCTGCGCGAGGGGACGCTGACGATCGCTGCCGGGCGGCCGGCACCGCTCCAGCCGGGATTGCGGGCGTCGGCGGCGCCCCACTCCCGCAGGACCTGGACGCAAGCCTGCAGCATGCCCGAGTCCACGGCCCGGTCGGGTGCGCCGGCGGCAAAGGCTTCGCGCAAGGCGCCACCCCATCCCAGGTCCGTCAGCCGGGCCAGCACTCGGCCGCCGGCGACGCTTTCCTCCGGCTTGATTTTGCCTTTCACGCCCACGCCCAGCCGGTCCATGCCGCTGGGCCACTGCAGCCGCGGTTCCAGGATTACACCGGCGCGGCGCAGCGTCTGACCGGCGGCATCGGCCGCCGTTGCGGCAATGTCTGCCTGGAACCAGCGGCCGGCACAGTTATCGCAGCGCCCGCAGGCATGGGCCGTTTCGTCGTCCAGGACCGAGGTGATGTATTCCATCCGGCAGCCCGCGGTGTCCTGGTAGATCACCATGGAATCCTGCTCATCCACCCGGGCTTCGGCGATGCGGTCATACCGTTCGGCGTCGTAGTGCCAGGGCCGGCCGGTGGACCGCCAGCCGCCGCCGACGCGTTCGACCGCTCCGTCCACGGCCAGCACCTTGAGCAGCAGCTCAAGCGGGGTCCGGCGCAGGTCCACGCGGGCTTCGAGCGCGACGGTGGACACTGCCGCGCCGGCCTCGGCAAGGGCCGTCAGCACCGCTGCGGCTTTTTCCTCGGACGGCATCGATGCGGTGGCGAAGTACTGCCAGATGTCGCGGTCCTCGGAGCCGGGAAGCAGCAGGACATCGGCGTTCGCAGCGCCGCGTCCGGCACGGCCGACCTGCTGGTAGTAGGCCACCGGGGACGAAGGAGCGCCCAGGTGCACCACGAAGCCAAGGTCCGGCTTGTCAAAGCCCATGCCCAGCGCCGACGTGGCCACGAGCGCCTTGACCTGGTTGTCCTTGAGGAGCTGTTCGGCCCGTTCCCGGTCCGCGGGATCGGTCCGGCCGGTGTAGGCGAGCACCTCGTGGCCGGCTTCAGCCAGGAGCCGGGCTGTGTCTTCCGCGGCGGAAACAGTGAGCGTGTAGATGATCCCGCTGCCGGGCAGGTCCGCCAGGTGCGTCAGGAGCCAGCCCAGCCGTTCGCGCGAATCCGGCAGGTTCAGGACGCCGAGGCGGAGGGATTCCCGGCCGAGTGCACCCCGGATCGTCAGCACGCCCTTGCCCAGCTGTTCCTCGATATCGTGCACCACGCGGGAGTTGGCCGTCGCGGTTGTGGCGAGCACCGGCACGGTGTCCGGCAGCTGGGTGATCAGGTCCGCGATGCGCCGGTAGTCGGGCCGGAAGTCGTGGCCCCAGTCGGAGATGCAGTGGGCCTCGTCGATGACCAGCAGTCCGGTGCGGCGGATGAGTTCGGGGAGTTGGTTTTCGCGGAAGGCCGGATTCGTCAGCCGTTCCGGGGAAACGAGGAGGACATCGACCTCGTCGGCGGCGAGCTGCTCGCGGACCGTGTCCCAGTCCAGCTGGTTGGCGGAGTTGATCGCGACAGCCCGGACCCCGGCGCGGGCCGCCGCCGCCACCTGGTCGCGCATCAAAGCCAGAAGCGGGGAGACGATCAGGGTGGGTCCTGCGCCGCGGCGCCGCAGCAGCAGCGAGGCGACAAAGTACACGGCGGATTTTCCCCAGCCGGTGCGCTGCACGACCAGGGCCCGCCGGCCGCCGTCGACAAGCGCTTCGATCGCCTCGAACTGGCCGTCATGGAACTCCGCGTCCGGGTGTCCGACCAGTTCGCGCAGCACCGTCTGGGCCTGTTCCCGGGTGCCGGTCCCGGCGGCACCGGAGGCCCCGGCCGGGACGCCGCCGGCGGTGGCCGCGGGGGCGGCAGTGTCAGTCGCAGCCGGGTCGGGGGTGGGGGTGGAAAGGGCGTAAGCGTTCTGGTGAGGGACCATTACTTCAGTATCCCAGCTGCCTCCGACACCTGCCCGCCGGGCCCCGGCTATGTGGATAGGCCCGGGACCGGGCCGGCCCAAATCGAGCAGGCAATTCCCTTCCGGTGCCGGGGCCGCAACGTAAGATAAGTCCCGTGACTACGGATCAGACAAAGACCTTTGACCTCTCGGCTTCCTTCAAGGCCTACGATGTGCGCGGAATTGTGGGCAGCACCATTACGGCGGAAATCGTTGAAGCCGTCGGCGCGGCCTTCGTCGATGTGATGGAACTGGCCGGGCAGACCGTCCTGGTCGGCGGCGACATGCGCCCCTCCTCGCCGGAATTCACCAAGGCCTTCGCCAACGGCGCCGCCACCCGGGGCGCCAACGTCCAGCTGCTGGACCTGATCTCCACCGACGAGCTGTACTACGCCTGCGGCGCCCTGGACGCAGCCGGCGCGGTGTTCACCGCCAGCCACAACCCGGCCGAATACAACGGCATCAAGATGGCCAAGGCCGGCGCCGTCCCGATCTCATCAGAGACCGGGCTCCTGGAAATCCAGGCCCGCGCCGAGGAATACCTGAACGCCGGTTCCATCCCGGCCGCCGGCACCCGCGGCCTCATCGGCGTGCAGGATGTGCTCAAGGGGTACGCGAAGTACCTGCGCAGCCTCGTGGACCTCCGTGGTTCGCGGCCGCTGAAGGTCGTCGTCGACGCCGGCAACGGCATGTCCGGCCTCACCACCCCCGCGGTGCTCGGCGACGCCGTGCTCCCGAAGCTGCCGCTTGAGATTGTGCCGCTGTTCTTCGAGCTCGACGGTTCCTTCCCGAACCACCCGGCCAACCCGTTGGAGCCGGAAAACCTGCGCGACCTGCAGGCCGCCGTCGTCGAGCACGGCGCGGACATCGGGCTGGCGTTCGACGGCGATGCCGACCGTTGCTTCGTGATCGACGAACACGGTGATCCGGTCTCCCCGTCGGCCATCACCGCCATGGTGGCGCGGCGGGAAATCGCCCGCGCCCGGGCCCTCGGGGAGGAAACCCCCACGATCATCCACAACCTGCTGACCTCCCGGGCCGTGCCCGAACTGATCGAGCGCGACGGCGGCAGGGCGGTCCGCACCCGGGTGGGCCACTCGTTCATCAAGGCCCAGATGGCGGCCGAGGGTGCCGTCTTCGGCGGCGAGCACTCCGCCCATTTCTACTTCCGTGACTTCTGGAACGCGGATACCGGCATGCTGGCCGCCATGCATGTCCTCGCCGCGCTCGGCGAGCAGGAGGGTCCGCTGTCCGAGCTGGGCCGCGAATACGAGCCCTACCGGTCCTCCGGGGAGCTCAACTCCAAGATCGAAGACAAGGCCGCTGCCGTGGAACGTGTCCGGGCCGATTTCGAGGGCGAGGACGTCACCGTGGACCACCTCGACGGCAGCACCTTCACCGCAGCGGACGGCAGCTACTGGTTCAATTTGCGCCCGTCCAACACCGAGCCCTTCCTCCGCCTGAACGTGGAGGCCACCGACGCCGCCACGATGGAGCGCGTCCGCGACCGCGTCCTCGCGCTGGTCCGGGGCTAGGACCGTGGAAGCCATCACCGGCGAGCAGGATTCCTGGCGTGCGTCCGTGCCGGAAGCCAGCGCCACGGACCTGGAGAACCTGCTCGGCACCGGCGTCGGGGCAGCGCAGGAGCAGTTGGAACGCAACGGAGCATTCTTGCCGTTCGCGCTGGTTGTTGAAAACGACGGCGAGGTCCGGCTGGTCGCCGTGACGCCCGCCGACGCTGCGGAAGGCACGGAAGGCGACTTCGACGCCGACGCCATGATCAGCGACCTGAACGAACTGCTCCGGCAGCACCGGGACGAGTTCCGGGCCGCCGCCGTCGTCTGCGACATCACCCTGCTGGAAGAAGACTCGGACGCCATTCACGTTGCCGCCGAGCACCAGGACGGGTCCCTCTTCGCCGCCGTCCTGCCTTACGCACCGAATGCCGCCACGCGGGAGCTCGAATTCGGCCAGCTCGCTGCCGACACCAACGAGGCCACCGTCTGGGTGGACTAGACCG
>JBFGBS010000261.1:0-4005 GCA_041567475.1 Arthrobacter sp. | reverse complement strand
TTCGGCCTGGGCTGGGCCGTCGCGAAGGCCCGGACCACCGTCCAGCGGCTGGTCGTGTCGGCGATCGCGTTCCTGACCGTACCCGGGTTCTTCGAGGACCCGGAGCGGGAGCTGACCGTGCTGGTCGGCATCCTGCTGCTCACGTGGCTGTCCAGCATCCCGCTCCCGCGCGGATTGCGCCAACTCACCGTGCTGCTGGCCAGCGCCTCGCTCTACGCCTACCTCGTGCACTGGCTGGTCTACCCGCCGCTGCTGGCCATCCACCCGGCCGTGGCAGTGGCCGGTTCGCTGGCCGCGGGCGTGGCGTACTGGGCCCTGTCGATGCGCCTTATGGCCACCGTCGGCCGGTTGCGGACGCGACGGGCGCAGCCCCGCTAGCTGCGGCAGCTGCGATGGTTGCGGCAGCTGCGATGGTTGCGGCAGCTGCGATAGTTGCGGCAGCCCCGTTAGCTGCGGCCGTCTTTGCGCGCCACGGCTCCGAATAGGTCATAGAGACCAGGAGCTGAAGGTGGGTATGGACGTTCGGGAGAAGACCGCGGCCGCGCTGCGCGTGCACGTCCTCAGGACCGAACTGGGGCCCGTGACCGTGCGGATCCAGCCCGGCACCGGCAGTCCGGCTGCACCGGTGCTGGCCGATGTCTACTTGCACGGCGCTTCGGGGTCGTGGACCACTTTCGAACGGCTCCTGACCCGCACGCCTGCCGGAGCCCCGGCCAATGACCAGGTACTGATCGACCTGCCCGGCTGGGGTGACTCCACGGCCGGCGCCCGGGCGGCGGAGCTCAGCATCGACGCCATGGGACGGGCCATCGCCGCGGTCCTGGACGGGCTCGGCTACCGGCGGTGGAACCTGGTGGGGCACTCCATGGGTGGCTTTATCGCCCTGCATCTGGCCGCCGCCTACCCGGACCGGGCCGCCGGCGTCGCGGCGATTTCGGCCACCACCTTCGGCGTCTCCCGGGCCACCCGGAGACCCCTGCCGGGCCTGCTTACCTTCCCCGCGTTTGTGGGCATGCTACTCATCATGGGATCCCTGGCGGGTCTCGGCACGGCCGGGTCCGCGCTGGTCCGGGCCGTCGGCGCTACACCCCTCATGAGGCTGCTGACGGCACCGTTCTTCGCGGATCCCGCAGCGGTGCCCGGCCGGATGATCCGCGGACTGGCCAACGACGCCCGGCCCGCCGCCTTCCGCGCAGCCGCCCGGGCCGCCGCGCGCTACGACTTCAGCCACTGGCAGCGCATCGTTTGCCCCGTGCTGGCGACCCGCGGGGACAGCGATGTGTTCACCCCGCCGTCGGACCTGGCCCGGCTGGCTCAACTCATCCCGCACGCCCGGCTGGCGAGCATCCCGCGCTGCGGCCACTTCGCCGCCATCGAGCAACCGGGCCACCTTCGACGCCTGCTCGATGACCTGCGGGCGGGGTAAACCTACTGCTCCCGGACCTCGCGGCCCCGATTCGACGGTGCCCTGCACTGACGACGGTCCCGCGCGTCGAGTGGGCTGCGCACCATCGAAATGGCGCCCGGGGCACGGCCGGAACCGACGGCCGGACGGCCGGACGGCGCTGTGAGTATGCCGCGCCCTCAAGCCCGGCGGGATCCGGCCGGCGGGCTGACGTCGATGGGGAAGGTCATGAAGGCCGGCGTTTCGTACGGATGGGCGGACAGGGCGGCATCGACGACGGCGTCCCGGCGGGACCGGGGGTAGATCGCCTCGATCCGGGTTTCCGGCACCTCCTCCGGCACATTGACGGCGCCGATGCTCGGCTGTGCGCCCGGCAGCGGCGTGAAGCGCCCCGTGCCTTCGAGGCTGAACGAGCAATGCGAGTAGTTGCCCAGCCTGCCGGCCCCGGCGTCCCCGATGGCCTGCCGCACGGCGTCCGCAGCCGTTGTCGGGACGTAGATGACAAGACAATCCATAGGCTCCATGGCAAGAGTCTGGCATGAAGCCCGGTCGCAACGCCTGGGGATTTGTGCGGCAAAAACGCCCGCATACCGCGGCGGACCCCGCCGCCGCTTCTTAATTGCTATTGATAATCATTTGCACCTAGGCTTGTCGCCGGAAGTCAGCAGCAGACGATGATGGAGACGGTTCGGACCATGGTGTGGCACAGGATAAAAAGGTGGGGCGCGTCGGTCGCCGCCATAGCGGTACTGACGGCGTGCGGCGGGGAAGCCGCGCATGAGCCGTCCCCGCCGCAGCCGCTGAAGGTGGTGGGCCAGTTCGAGCTGCACAGCCTGGACCCGTCCACGAGCGGCGGGTTTTTCACCCGGCTGCAGGTCGCAGAGACCCTCGTCGACGCCGACCGCGAGGGCGCCCTGCAGCCGGGACAGGCCACCGGCTGGGACGTCTCGGCTGACGGGCTCTCCTGGCGCTTCCGGCTGCGCCCCGAGGCGCTATTCCACGACGGAACGGCTGTGACCGCAGAGTCCGTCGCCGCCGCACTGGAGACGGCCCGGTCGAAGGCGGGAACGCCGCTGGCCGAGGTTCCCGTCGTTGTCATCGCCGCCGACGGCGAGACGGTGCGGGTGGACCTGGCGGAACCGTTCGCGCCGCTGCCGGCGGTCCTGGCCCATACCAGCACCCAGATCCTTGCCCCCAGCGCCTACGGCCCGGACCGGGCCGTCACCGCAGTCGTGGGCTCCGGCCCCTACCGGGTCGAACGGATCGAACAGCCGGCCAGCATCGAGTTGCAGGCATTTGCAGGATGGACGGGCGAACGGCCCGCAATCACCGAGGTGGAATACCAGGCCGCCGGACGCTCGGAGAGCCGGGCGCTGATGGCCGAAAGCGGGCAGGCGGACGTCACCTTCGGGATGGACCCGACCAGCCTGCAGCGCCTCAAGCAGTCCGGCGAGCTGAACATCGTCGATGTCACCCTGCCCCGCACGATCCTGCTCAAGGTCAATGCGGGCCACGAGGTCCTCGGCGATGTCCGCGTCAGGCGCGCGCTCAGCATGGCCCTGGATCGAGACGCGATGGCGACGGCGCTGCTCCGGGACCCGGAGATGGCCGCCACCCAGCTCTTCCCGCCGTCCCTGCCGGAATGGCACCAGGAATCCATCGCCCCGCTGCGGCACGATCCCGCCGGGGCCCGTGAACTGCTCGCCGACGCCGGCTGGGCCCCGGGCGCGGACGGCATGCTGGAACGGGACGGCGAACCGTTCACCATCACACTGCGCACCTTCCCGGACCGCCCGGAACTGCCGATCCTCGCCACGGCCATCCAGTCGGAACTCAAGGAGCTGGGGATCAGCCTGGAGGTGCAGGTCGGCAACTCCAGCGAGATTCCGGCCGGGCACCGCGACGGCTCCCTGGAGCTGGGCCTCTACGCCCGCAATTACGCCCTCACCCCCGATGCCCTGGTGACCGTGGCCGGTGACTTCGGACCGGACGGCGGCGACTACGGCTCCATGGGCTGGAACAGCGCTGCCCTTTCCTCCACGCTGGAGTCCATGTTCGGCGGCGCCGACGCCGCCGCGCTCCGGGCCGGCCGGGCGGACGTCGCCGAAATCCTGCAGAGCGAACTGCCGGTCATTCCGGTGGCCTGGTACCGCCAAAGCGCCGTCGTGAGCCAGCGGGTGGAAGGGCTCACGCTGGATCCGCTCGAGCGTTCCTGGCGGCTCAGCGACCTCTCCTGGTCCAAGTAAGCACCGGATGATACCGAGCATGATCGCGCCGGCAACCCGGCAGCGGGTGTTCAATCATCCCGCTGCCCGGGTGCTCCGCCGCCGCGCCGTCCAGGCCGCCGCCGTGGTGCTCCTCGTGACGACGGCGTGCTTCGCCGTCGTGCAGACCCTGCCCGGCGACCTCGCGTTCCGCATCGCCGCAGGCCGCTACGGCTACGACCAGGTGACGGCCGCATCGGCGGACACGGTCCGCGCCGAACTGGGCCTGGACCTGCCGGCGTGGCAGCAGTTCCTGGGCTGGGTCGGCGACCTCCTGGCCCTGAATCTGGGCACCTCACTGGTCACCGGGGCCGACGTCGGCGCTGAACTGGGCCT
>JBFGBS010000260.1:0-4007 GCA_041567475.1 Arthrobacter sp. | reverse complement strand
CGTGTCCCTTGTTCGTGTCCTATTGCGAAAAACTGATGGAGTCGGGCTTGAAACCCAAACTCTAACCTTCGACTTGAAGGTTAGAGTTATGTCAAGTAACTCATGTGCTTGACGGTATTTCCTCTGGCGGGGACATTCAATAACCGGAGCCGCGTGTCGCGGTAATACCGGTCAAATCCCTGCCTTGCCCGCCGGTTCCGGCCCGCCCTGCCGCAACGGCTGGTTTCGCGCCGGCCGCCGGAGGGGTTCGTGGCCCGGCTGATCTGATGCTACCGGGTGACGGGGTGCCGAGGCACACTGACATCGTAGACCCTCACCGGGTTACTCGGATTCGCCGGCACCGTCAGGAGCGCGGCGAGAACCCTGGCTTTGAGCTCCTTCTCCCCCGCGTTGCCCCAGACAATCGTCTGCCCGTCGACGAGCTTGAGCTCGACGGCGTCAACCGAGACGGCGGAGGCGTCCGAGAGTTTCGCCAGCACATCCGCCGGCAGCGCCCCCAACACCGCAGTAATGGCGCTGAACAACTCGCCGTCGATGGGAGCGCCCGCGGATTCTCCGCCGCCGTTGATGACCGGCAGCGCGACGTCGGCCGGGTCGGAAGTGGTGCTCAGCTGGACGCCTTCGACGTCCACCAACTGGTAGGTCTCACCCTGCTTGAGCAGCGCGACCGGGGTTCTTTCGGTGATGCGCACCTGCAGGGTCGACGGCGGCCGTGCCTGCGTATCGACGTCCTTGATGGCCGCGAGGGGCTTGAGCAGGGCGACAACGTCGGCGTCGCTGATCTGCGGCAGGGGCGTGCCCTGCAGCGGCGCAAGCGCGGCCTGGATCTGGTCCTGGCCCAGCAGCTTGGTGCCCTCCACCGTGACGGTCCGCAGGGCAAGCCACGGCGAGAAGATGGCAGCGGCCACGATGGCAGCGGTCAAGACGGTGACGGCCCCGAGCACGGTGAGTACGTGGCGCCGGCGGCGCTTGGCCTTTGGCTCGGGGAACGAGACCACGTTGTCGCGCCCTGCATCCGGCGGTGTGGGGCCGGCGCTGTCCCGGAAACCCTTCCGGACGGGGTCCCGGAGTGAATCGTGGCGTGCGCCGGGGCGCCCGCTGCCGCCGGGCAGCACCGGTGCACGCCCGGCGCCGGGTGCGGCCGGCAGCTCATCCGCCGACTTGGATGCCGAGATCGTCGCGGGCCGATCCACGCCGCCGGCGGCCTGGCCGGGCGTCCGGTCCTGGCCGGGCGTCCGGTCCTGGCCGGGCGTCCGTGCCCGGCCCGTGTAGGTAGGGCGGCGCGTACTAGCCACCGGACGGCTCCGTGGACAGGGCCTGGACAATCATCGGCCCGTACGCTGTGACGTCGCCGGCACCGGCCGTCAGCACGATATCCCCCGGCGCGGCCACGGCCATCACGGCCTGGACTGCTTCGTGGTCCGGGCCGGTCAGGCTGCCGCCGGCGCCCAGGTGCTCGGCGATCAGTGCGCTGGTGACGCCGGGGATGGGGTCTTCCCGGGCCGGATAGATGTCCAGGACCAGTGCCGTGTCGGCCGTGTTCAGGGCCTCGGCGAAATCACGGGCGAATTCCCGGGTGCGGGAAAACAGGTGCGGCTGGAAAAGCACGTGGACCCGGTGCTCGCCGGCCACGGCCCGGGCCGCGGACAGCGCGGCGCGCACTTCGGTGGGGTGGTGGGCGTAGTCGTCGTAGACCCGCACTCCTCGACCGCTTCCCTTGAATTCGAAGCGTCGGGAGGCGCCGCCGAATTTGCCCAGGGCCGCGGCTGCCGCGGCAGGCTGAACGCCGAGTTCGAGGGCCACGGCGAACGCCGCGGCGGCGTTGAGCGCGTTGTGCCGGCCGGGGACCTGCAGGTCAACGGCGAACTCCCCTGCCGCCGTCGACATCGAGACCTTCCCGGGACCGGCGTCGTGGAGCCGGACCGGGACGTCGTCGGAAGTCCCGTAGAGGACCACCCGCGTGTTCCCGCGCGCAAGAG
This sequence comes from Arthrobacter sp., assembly GCA_041567475.1. Lineage (GTDB taxonomy): Bacteria > Actinomycetota > Actinomycetes > Actinomycetales > Micrococcaceae > Arthrobacter. The sequence goes on along the minus strand of JBFGBS010000260.1, from coordinate 2,028 downwards.
TCCGTTCGGCAAGCGCCCTGGCGCCTGCATCATCGGCGCAGGCGATCAGCACGCCGTCCTGCGGCAGCAGCTCCGTGAACCGGTCGAAGGAGGCGTAGACCGCCTCGGCGGTGCCGTAGTGGTCCAGATGGTCGGGCTCGACATTCGTCACGACGGCGATCTGCGGGCGGTAGTTCAGGAACGAACCATCCGACTCGTCCGCCTCGGCGACGAAAATCCCGGATGTGCCGCTGGCGGCGTTGACGCCCAGCGCCGGGACGTTGGCGCCGATCGCGAAGGAGGGGTCCAGTCCGGCACCTTGGAGCATCACGGCGACCATGGACGTTGTGGTGGATTTGCCATGGGTCCCGGCGATCGTGACCACGGTGTCCTCCGCCATGGTCGCCGCCAGGCCTTCGGAGCGGTGCAGTACGGGGAGCCCGGCGGCCCGCGCCGCGGCGAGTTCCGGGTTATCCGGGCGGATTGCCGATCCGGCCACAACGGTCTGGGCGTCCCCCAGGTTCCCCGGGGCGTAGCCCACCGCGATCCTGGCACCCTTGGCCGCCAGTTCCGCCATGACAGGCAGGTCTTTGGCATCCGAACCGCTCACGGCGACCCCTCGCGCCACCATGATGCGGGCGACGGCGGACATGCCCACCCCGCCGATGCCGATGAAATGCACCCGGCCAAGGGATTCCAGGGTCCGGGTGGCGTTGGTGTTGATGGTCATCGTTTTACCGCTTCCTGCTGTGCGACTTCAAGGACCAGATCGGCCATCCGCTGGTCCGCGTTCCGGATGCCGAGTTCCTCGGCGTTGCCGGCCATTGTGGCCAGCCTGTCCCGGTCAAGGAGGAGCGGGATGATGTTTTCCCGGACCCAGTCGGGGGTGAACCGGCTGTCATCCACCAGCAGTGCGCCGCCGGCCTCGACCAGCCCGGCGGCGTTGAGGGCCTGTTCGCCATTGCCGATCGGGAGGGGCACGAAGACTGCGGGCACTCCGACGGCGGCTACTTCGCAGACCGTCGCTGCGCCGGCACGGGCGAGCAACAGGTCCGCGGCGGCATAGACGGATTCCATGCCGTCCACGTATTCAACCTGCCGGTAGCCGGCGGCGGCCAGCGGCTGGCCAGCGGCATCATGGACGGTTTTGTCGCGGCCGGTGATGTGCAGGGTCTGGATGCCGGCGGCCGCGAGGGCGTCAACAGACGCGGCCAGGGTCCTATTGATGCTCTGCGCCCCGGACGACCCGCCCGTGACGATCAGGACCGGCCCCTGCGGGTCAAGGCCGAGGGCAGTCCGCGCCGCGGCCCGGGCCGTGCTGCGATCCAGGCCGGAGATCTCCGGCCGCATGGGCATGCCGACGTGGCGTGCGCCGCGCAGCCGTGTCCCGGCGAAGGCCACTGCCACCCGGGCGCCGAGCAGGGCCCCGACTCGGTTCGCCAGCCCCGGCCGGGTGTTGGCCTCGTGGACCACAATGGGGATGCCGCGGCGCCGGGCGGCAAGGTACATCGGCGTGCACACGTACCCTCCGACGCCGACCAGGACATCGGCTTCGGCACGGTCCAGTACCGCACCGGCCTGTTTCACGGCTCCGGCCAGGCGGCCCGGGAGCCGCAGCAGATCCAGTGTGGGCCGGCGGGGAAACGGGACACGGCTGATGGTGGCAAGCTCCAGCCCGGCCGCGGGCACAAGCCTGGCCTCCATTCCGGCGGGGGTCCCCACGGCGAGCAGCCGGATTCCGGGCCGGGCCTGTCGAAGGGCGCCGGCGATGGCCAGCAGCGGACTGATGTGCCCGGCGGTTCCCCCGCCGGCAAGGACCACGGACAAGGACGACTCGGTATTCATAACGGGCTAGGTACGCTTTCGTGCGGAACTGGACGGTGCAGGGCTCTTGGAGGTTCGGGGACTGGCCGGCGGACGGGCTCCGGTGCTGGTGCTCCGCCCGGCGGCCGGCGCAGCGGCCTTTGACGGGGCGGCTGCCGGCCTGCCGGAACGCGGCGCGGGTGGACGTGGCGCGGAGGAACGCTGCGCTGAGGATCCCTGCGCGGG
>JBFGBS010000259.1:0-4016 GCA_041567475.1 Arthrobacter sp. | reverse complement strand
TTGTCGGCATGCAAGGCGGACCCGGCGACCTGGATCGGCATTTCCACGGAAGAGACGTTGTAGCCGTCCTCTTCGGCCTTGGCCACGGTCCGGCCGACGCTGGTCAGCTCGGGGTCGCTGAAGACGACGCTGGGAACGGCATGGTCATCGGCGGTCTGGGCAAACCGGCTCCACGGTGCGACGGTGCCGTCGAGTTCGCCCTTGGCCCGGGCTGCGATGACGTCGCCGGTGATCCGGGCCTGGTACTTGCCTTGGTGGGTCAGCATGGCGCGTCCGGCTGCGTCGCCGACGGCGTAGAGCCACGGGCCGCCGCCGTCGGGCGCTGTTCCGCCGGCGCCGTTGCCGCTCGCGTGCTGGACCACGCCGGTGGAATCTGTGGTGATTTTCAGCGTCTCGCCGTCGCCCGCGGCGAAGCCCACGCTCTCGAGCCCAAGGCCTTCCAAGGCCGGGTGCCGGCCCGTCGTGACGAGCAGTTTGTCCGCGGTGACCTCGGCGCCACTGTCCAGTGACAGGGTGATGGAGCCGTCCTCGTTCTGGCGTGCGCTCCGGGTGGCCGTGTGCAGGACAAGATCGACGCCGTCGGCGCGGAGCCCGGCGGCCACGAGGTCCGACGCCTGCGTCGGGAAGGCGCCCAGGATTCCGCCGCGGGCCACGAGGGTGACGCTGGCGCCGAGCCGGGCATGCGCCTGCGCGAGCTCCACGCCGGCAACCCCGGCGCCGAGTACGGCCAGCCGGGAGGGGATCTGCTGCGCAGACGTGGCCTCCCGGGTGGTCCAGTAGTCGACGTCGGCGAGCCCGTCGATTGGGGGAATGGTGGGGCTTGATCCGGTGGCGACAACGACGGCGTGACGCGCGGACAGCCGGTAGGTGTTGCCGTCCAGGCCGGCAACTTCGACCTCGCGCTGGGCCGTAATCCAGCCGTGGCCGCGGATCAGCTCGATCCCGGTGTCCGCCACCCACTTGGCCTGGCCGTCATCCTGCCAGTTGGAGGTAAAGGAATCGCGGCGTTTGAGGACGGCGGCGACATCCAGGGTGCGGGTGACGGCCTGTTCGGCCCCCGGCACCGACTGGGCGCCGTGCAATGCTGTGCCCGGGCGTAACAACGCCTTGGACGGCATGCAGGCCCAGTAGGAGCACTCACCGCCCACGAGTTCGGCCTCGATCAGCACTGCCGTCAGGCCGCCCTGGACCGCGCGGTCGGCCACGTTCTCGCCAACCGCGCCGGCGCCGATCACAATGACATCAAATTCTCGTGCAAGTAATTCCGTCATGGGATTCACAGTACCCCCGGGCCCGCGCGCTCCCGGGTTGGCAGCCGTGGCGGTTAAACAGAAAAGCCGCACCGGGTGGCCGGTGCGGCTTTTTGCTCTGTGCGCCCAAAGGGATTCGAACCCCTGACCTTCTGTTCCGTAGACAGACGCTCTATCCAGCTGAGCTATGGGCGCATTTTCGGCTCTTGGCGAACTTCTCGTTCCCCGAACCTCGAATTACTTTACGCGAGGACAGGCCGAGTTACAAATCGAAACAGGTGTAATCTAGATGACTAGACCGGTCTACGTGACCTTGATCACACATTTGGATCGCGTGGTCCGGCATAATCGTTGAAAACACGCGGTTTTTTCCGGGAGGTTCGGGAGTCCTCCCACGTCCGGGCCCGGTTCCGAGTCATCCGCGGCCCCTAGCATTTAGCTCACACCACTTAACCCGACGAAGGGAAGCGCAATGGGAGATCTGGCACGACCGCCGTTGCTTGAGACTGCACCCACCACCCATACCGGTCTGCTGGCCTGGGTCCAGGAAGTCGCCGAGCTGACCCAGCCGGACCGGATCTACTGGGTGGACGGCTCCGCCGAGGAGAACACCAGGCTCACGGACGAGCTCGTGGAGGCAGGGACACTGACCCGCCTGAACGAAGATCTCTTCCCCGGCTCCTTCGCGGCGTTCTCCGATCCCGCGGACGTGGCCCGGGTCGAGGACCAGACCTACATCTGCTCCGAGAACGAACGGGACGCCGGTTTCACGAACAACTGGATGGACCCCGCGGCCATGAAAGAGAAGCTCCACGGCCTCTTTGCCGGCTCGATGCGCGGCCGCACCATGTACGTCATCCCGTTTGTCATGGGCCACCTCGATGCCGAGGATCCCAAGTTCGGCGTCGAGATCACGGACAGCGCCTACGTCGTCGCCTCGATGCGCATCATGGCCACCATCGGCACCGAAGTGCTGGACCGCATCACCGCCACCGACGCTTTCTTCGTCCCGGCACTGCACTCCCTGGGTGCCCCGCTGGCCCCCGGGCAGGCCGACGTCCCCTGGCCGTGCAACCCGGATAAGTGGATTGTGCACTTCCCCGAAGAACGTTCCATCTGGTCCTTCGGCTCCGGTTACGGCGGCAACGCCCTCCTGGGCAAGAAATGCTATGCGCTGCGCATCGCCTCCGTGATGGCCCGCGACGAGGGCTGGCTGGCCGAGCACATGCTCATCCTTAAGCTGACCTCCCCGGAGCAGAAGGACTACTACATCTCCGCAGCGTTCCCCTCCGCCTGCGGCAAGACCAACCTGGCCCTGCTCGAACCGACCATCGAAGGGTGGAAAGTCGAAACCCTCGGCGATGACATCACGTGGATGCGAATCGGCAAGGAAGGCGAGATCCGCGCCACCAATCCCGAGGCGGGCCTCTTCGGCGTCGCTCCCGGAACGGGTTGGGGTACCAACCCCAACGCCATGCGCGCCATCACCAAGGGCCACAGCATCTTCACCAATGTGGCCCTGACGGACGACGGCGGCGTGTGGTGGGAGGGCATGACGGAGGAAGTTCCGGCGCGCCTGACCGACTGGCAGGGCAACTCCTGGACCCCGGACTCGGACAAGCCGGCAGCGCACCCGAACTCCCGCTTCTGCACCCCCATCGACCAGATCGATATGCTGGCGGAGGAATATTTCAGCCCCGAGGGCGTCGAGCTTTCCGCGATCCTCTTCGGAGGCCGGCGCAAAACGACCATCCCGCTGGTCACGGAAGCACGCAGCTGGGCCAACGGCATCTTCATGGGCTCAACCCTGTCCTCCGAAACGACGGCGGCCGCCGCCGGCCAGGTGGGCGTGCTCCGGCGCGACCCCATGGCCATGCTGCCGTTCATCGGCTACGACGCCGGTGACTACCTGAACCACTGGGTCAACCTGTCCGCCAAGGCCGACCCGGCCCGGCTGCCCAAGATCTTCCTGGTCAACTGGTTCCGCCGCACGGCCGAGGGCGGCTTCGCCTGGCCCGGGTTCGGCGACAATGCGCGCGTGCTCAAATGGGCCATCGAGCGCATCGAAGGCAAGGCCGCCGCCATCGACACCCCGATCGGCTACGTTCCGACCGGCGACTCCCTCGACCTGACCGGCCTTGACCTCACGCCCGCCGATGTGGAGGCGGCTGTCCGGGTCGACCCCGCGGAGTGGGCCGCCGAGCTGGAGTCGATCGAGGAATGGTACGCCAACTTCGGCGAATCGCTGCCTGAGGCCCTGCGCGCCGAGCTGAACGGGCTGAAGGCCCGCCTGGGCTAGCGCCCGCCGCCTTCCTGGCGCCGCCGGGAAACCCCGGCGGCGGCCCCGTGCAGTAAGACGGCGGCCCCGGACCTGAGTCTTCAGGTCCGGGGCCGCCGTCGTGTCCGGTGCGGAAAGCGCCGGTCTAGTCCACCCAGACGGTGGCCTCGTTGGTGTCGGCAGCGAGCTGGCCGAATTCGAGCTCCCGCGTGGCGGCATTCGGTGCGTAAGGCAGGACGGCGGCGAAGAGGGACCCGTCCTGGTGCTCGGCGGCAACGTGGATGGCGTCCGAGTCTTCTTCCAGCAGGGTGATGTCGCAGACGACGGCGGCGGCCCGGAACTCGTCTCGGTGCTGCCGGAGCAGTTCGTTCAGGTCGCTGATCATGGCGTCGGCGTCGAAGTCGCCTTCCGTGCCTTCCGCGGCGTCGGCGGGCGTCACGGCGACCAGCCGGACCTCGCCGTCGTTTTCAACGACCAGCGCGAACGGC
>JBFGBS010000258.1:0-4086 GCA_041567475.1 Arthrobacter sp. | reverse complement strand
GCTGGCGAATTCGCTGAAGGCCGGGACGTTGATTTCCGGCCGGACCACCACGATCGCGACGGCGAGCATGCCGATCACGCCGATCTTCATGAAGGTGGAGAGGTAATCGCGCGGGGCCAGCAGCAGCCATACCGGCAGGATGGCGGCGATGAAACCGTAGATGATGAGGCCCCAGGCGATGGTGACCTTGTCCAGCTGGAAGAACGCCGCGCCCCACGCGGTTTCCGCGACGACGCCGCCGCCGATGATGGCGGCCATCAGCAGCACGAAGCCGATCAGGGAAACTTCCATGACCTTGCCGGGCCGCAGGAAGCGCAGGTAGACGCCCATAAAGAGGGCGATCGGGATGGTCATGCCGACCGAGAAGACACCCCAGGGGCTCTCGGCCAAGGCGTTGACCACCACGAGGGCGAGGATCGCGACGATGATGATCATGATCAGCAGCGTGGCGATGAGGGCGGCGGTACCGCCGATGACCCCGAGTTCTTCGCGTGCCATCTGGCCGAGCGAGCGGCCGCCGCGGCGCATGGAGAAGAACATGACCAGGTAGTCCTGGACGGCGCCGGCGAAGACGACGCCGATGATGATCCACAGGGTGCCGGGCAGGTACCCCATCTGGGCGGCGATGACCGGTCCGACGAGCGGGCCGGCGCCGGCGATGGCGGCGAAGTGGTGGCCGAAGAGGACGTTGCGGTCGGTGCGGACGTAGTCTTTGCCGTCCGCCTTGTACTCGGCCGGAGTGGCGCGGCGGTCATCGGGCCGGAGCAGGTGCTTCTCGATGAACTTGGAGTAGAAGCGGTAGGCGATCAGGTAGGTGCAGACCGAGGCGAACACGAACCAGATCGCGTTGACGGTCTCCCCGCGGATGATGGCCAGCATGAACCAGGCGACGCCGCCCAGCAGCGCGATGGCGGCCCAGAGGGCGATCTTGGCCGGGGTCCAGCGGCGCTCTTCGCTTTCACGGACGGCGTCGTCGACGGCCGTGGGCGGGAGTGCCGGATCCGGCGTGATGCCGTCGTCGAGTTGTGCGGTACTTGGCCCGCCGGTGGGTGTCACACCCATGTCTCCTCCTTGAGAAACCATGAAAAAGGGCCCGGAAAATATCTCGGCCCCGAGGGGACCCTATCAACATGGCGCCGGTCACATTACCGGACTGCGCCGAGCGGCCCGGTTGGTGCGGTGAGCGGCGGAGAACCCGCCTCGCGCCGGGTTGTGGCGGCGGTTTGTCTTAGCGGGACAGGCCGGCGAGCTGCACGAGCCGCGCTTCACAGAGGTCCAGCCAACGGATCTCCGCTTCGGTCTGGAAGATGAGCGAGTCGAGGACCAGCATTTTGGCGGTATCCGCCGGCCGCTGGACAGCACTGGCCTCGCGCCGGGACTTTGTGTACTCCTGCAGGGCCCGGAGGGACACGACCCGTTGGGCCTGGATGATGGCGCCGGCGTCGGACCCGGAGATAGTAAGCGCCAGCGCGAGTTTGATGGCGAGTTCATTCCGCGGCGGATTGGGGCGGGCCACGGACGAGGTGAACCAGTCACTGACTTCGAGTTTGCCGGCGGGAGTGATGCTGTACATGACGTGCCCGTCGTCGTCTTCACCGTCTTTGCAGACGAGGCCGTCGCGTTCCAGCCGGTCCAGGGTGGTGTAGACCTGCCCGACGTTGAGCGGCCACGACGCACCGGTGCGGTCCTGGAACTCGGTGCGGAGCTGATAGCCGTAGCGTGGACGGTCCTGCAGCAGCGCCAGCAGACTGTGGCGGATGGACATTGGGCTCCCGGGGTTCAAGGAACCACACAGCATACACGCGCCCCAAGACGCGTGTATACCGCGTATGTGATGAGCTTATCGTTATTCGATGGCCTGCAGCAAACCGCGGCCGGCTACGTGACCAGCAACACCTTGCCGACGTGATCGCCGGAATCGAAGTACGTGTGGGCGGCAGCGGCCTGGGCCAGAGGGAACGTTTTGGCAACCAGCGGCCGGATCCGCCCGTCCGCGATCAGCGGCCAGACAGCGTCGCGGACCGCGTCCATGATCACCGTCTTTTCCTCCACCGGCCGCGGCCTCAGCGCCGTGGCGATGATGGCGGCCCGCTTCCGCAACAGCTCGCCCAGATCCAGTTCCGCCTTGATCCCGCCCTGCAGGCCGATCACCACGAGCCGCCCGTAGTCAGCGAGCGCGTCGACATTCCGGCTGAGGTACTTGGCCCCGACGACGTCGAGGATCACGTCGGCGCCCTTTCCGTCGTTCTGCGCCCGCAGACTCTCCGGGAAGTCTTCCGTGGCGTAGTTGATTGCAATATCAGCCCCGAGGAAGGCCGTCGCCGTGGCAACTTTCTCGGCCGTGCCCGCCGTCGCCGCCACGCGGGCGCCGAGGGCCTTCGCGAGCTGGATGGCCATGGTGCCGATGCCGCCCGTCGCGCCGTGGATCAGCACGGTTTCACCCGGCTGCAGCTGCGCCGTCATGATCAGGTTGGAGTAGACGGTGGCCGCGACCTCGGGCAACGACGCCGCGGTGACCAGGTCCACGCCGTCGGGAACCCGCAGGACCTGCCCGGCCGGAACCGCCACCTGCTCGGCGTAGCCGCCGCCCGAGAGCAGCGCTACCACCTTGTCCCCCACGGAGAACGGCTTGCTCACGCCGGGGCCGAATCCTGCGATCCGGCCGGAAACCTCGAGCCCCGGAATCTCCGAGGCCCCCGGCGGCGGCGGGTAATAGCCACGGCGCTGCTGGACATCCGCACGGTTCAGCCCTGCGGCGACGACGTCGATCAGCACCTCGCCGGGACCGGCAACCGGTGCCGCAACCTCCCGAACCTGCAGTACCTCCGGCCCGCCGGGCTCTGAGATGAAGACAGCCTGCATGGGAAACTCCGATTCTTCACTGGCCTGGTGCGCTCGGTGCGGCGCACCCAGGCACGGCACTACCTCACCCCAGAATAGGGGGCGGGACCGCATACGCCGGTTCCGGACCACGGCGTTTTTGTGGCAGTCGACTGCCTATGAAAGACTACTCGTTAGGGAAGGTTGTCCGAGCGGCCGATGGAGCTGGTCTTGAAAACCAGTGTGCGGTAACCCCGTACCAAGAGTTCGAATCTCTTACCTTCCGCAATGGATGCCCCTGGCTACCGCGATTTGAGCGGCGGCCGGGGGCATTTTTGCGTCCCGGGCCGGGGCGGTGCGTGGGCCGCGGGCGGGACGTGGCCATTGAAACGGTCGGTGCCTGCGCATAGGGTCACTGTTGTCTTCATCACCCACACGACGGCGGCCCGGGACACACCCGCCGCCCCGGTAGCAGAGAGCAGGAATCCTCGATGCCAACGCCTGAACACACCCACGGCGCACCTTGCTGGATCGATCTGATGACCTCGGACGCGGACAAAGCCCAGTCCTTCTACGGGGAACTTTTTGGCTGGACCTTCGTCGCCGGCGACCAGGAGAAGTACGGCGGCTACATCACCGCGTACAAGGACGGCAAGCGCGTGGCCGGCATGATGCAGAAGCAGGAAGACCAGGCCGGCATGCCGGACATGTGGTCCACGTACCTGCGTTCGGACGACGCGGCCGCGACCGTCCAGGCAGCCGGGGAGCACGGCGGCCAGGTCTACATGGGCGTCATGGACATCCCGGAGCAGGGCCACATGGCGATGCTCGGCGATGCCAGCGGCGCTGCCGTCGGCATCTGGCAGCCGCGGGAGATGACCGGGTTCGAGCTCGCCGCCGAACCGGGCACCGCGGTCTGGCACGAACTGCTCGCCAAGGACTATGACAAAGCCGTCCAGTTCTACCGGGACGTCTTCGGCTGGGACACCCACGTCATGAGTGACGACCCCGAGTTCCGCTACACCACGCTCGGCGAAGATGAGAACGCCAAGGCCGGCATCATGGACGCCGGCGCGATCCTCCCGGAGGCCGTCCCCTCCCATTGGGCGACCTACTTCGGGGTCAGCAACACCGACGACGCCGTGGAGCGGGCCGTTGCCCTGGGCGCCTCCGTGGTCCGCCCGGCGGAGGACAGCCCGCACGGCCGGCTGGCCGCCCTCACGGATCCCACCGGCGCACAGTTCCTCGTGATCGACTAGTCACCCG
>JBFGBS010000257.1:0-4087 GCA_041567475.1 Arthrobacter sp. | reverse complement strand
GGGGTTCACGGCGGAGAAGGCCTACAACAAGGTGGGCTGGAACGCCTCGGACACCCACCCCCTGACCCTCGAGGACGTCCGGGTCCCGGAGGCCAACCTGCTGGGCGAGCGGGGCCGCGGCTACGCGAACTTCCTTTCCATTCTGGATGAGGGCCGGATCGCGATTGCCGCCCTGGCCGTCGGCGCCGCCCAAGGCTGCGTGGACCAGTCGGTGAAATATGCCAAGGAACGCAGCGCCTTCGGGCAGAACATCGGCCAATACCAGGCGATCGCGTTCAAGATCGCCCGCATGCAGGCCCGCGCCCACACCGCCCGCCTCGCGTACTACGATGCGGCGTCCCGGATGCTCGCCGGGAAGCCGTTCAAGACCGAAGCCGCCATCGCTAAGATGGTCGCAGGCGAGGCGGCCATGGACAACGCGCGGGATGCCACCCAGGTATTCGGCGGCTATGGCTTCATCAACGAGTTCACCGTGGCACGCCACTACCGCGACTCCAAGATCCTGGAAATCGGTGAAGGCACCACGGAGGTCCAGTTGATGCTGATCGCCCGCGAACTGGGACTCTAACCCGGCCCCGCTGCCCACGCCAGCACCGGCCGGGCCAGTCCAGGCCTGAAAGGATCAACGATGATTAACAAGGTTGTCCCCACCGCAGCGGAGGCCGTGGCCGATATCGGCGACGGCGCCTCCCTGGCCGTAGGCGGGTTTGGCCTGTGCGGCATCCCCGTGGCCCTGATCGATGCCCTGCACCGGCAGGGGGCCACGGACCTGGAGACCGTCAGCAACAACTGCGGCGTGGACGACTGGGGCCTGGGGATCCTGCTGCGGGACGGCCGGATCCGGCGCACCGTGAGTTCCTACGTGGGGGAGAACAAGGAGTTTGCCCGGCAGTACCTCGCCGGCGAACTTGAAGTTGTCCTCACCCCGCAAGGCACCCTGGCCGAAAAGCTCCGTGCCGGCGGCGCCGGCATTCCGGCGTTTTTCACGCCGGCAGGCGTCGGCACCCAGGTCTCCGAAGGCGGCCTGCCGCAGAAGTACGACGCCGCCGGTAACGTCGCCATCGCCTCGGCACCCAAGGAAGTGCGCCGCTTCGGCGGCGCCGACTACGTCCTGGAGGAATCCCTGACCCCGGACTTCGGGCTGGTCCACGCCTGGAAGGGCGACCGCCACGGCAACCTCGTCTTCCACGCCACGGCGATGAACTTCAACCCGCTGTGCGCCATGGCCGGGAAGATCACCATCGCCGAGGTCGAGGAACTCGTGGAACCGGGGGAGCTGGACCCGGAACACGTCCACGTTCCCGGCATCTTCGTCCAGCGGGTGGTCCTCGCGCCCGCAGTGGAGAAACGGATCGAAAAGCGGACCGTTGCGGTGCCCCCGTCCGGCGGCCGCCGTGACGCAACAGAGCCGGCAGGAGCCTAGCCATGGAATCGAACAAGCTTACGGACGCCCCGCCCCGGCCCGAAGCCGTGCGGCACGAATACCGGCTCGCCGCCGTCGACCATCCCGGCAGCCCGGACGAAAAAGGCTGGACGCGGAACGAACTGGCCGCCCGGGTAGCGCAGGAACTGCACAACGGCCAGTACGTGAACCTTGGCATCGGGATGCCCACCCTGATCCCCAACTACATCCCGGCCGGTGTCGAAGTGGTGCTGCATTCGGAGAACGGCCTGCTCGGCGTCGGCCCCTACCCGGACGAGGACGAGGTCGATCCCGACCTGATCAATGCCGGCAAGGAAACCGTCACGGTGAACCAGGGCGCGGCCTTTTTCGACTCCGCGGCGTCCTTCGGCATGATCCGCGGCGGCCACGTTGACGTGGCGGTGCTCGGAGCCATGGAAGTGGCCGCCAACGGGGACCTGGCCAACTGGATGATCCCCGGGAAGATGGTCAAGGGCATGGGCGGTGCCATGGACCTGGTGTTCGGGGCCAAAAAGGTGATCGTGATGATGGAACACGTCGATCGGAACGGCCGGCCCAAGATCGTCGAGCGCTGCAGCCTGCCCCTGACGGGCCGGGCGTGTGTGGACCGGATCATCACCGACCTTGCCGTGATCGACGTCGTCACCGAGGGCGGGGCGTCCCGCCTGGTGCTGCGCGAACTCGCGCCGAACGTCTCCGTGGAGGACGTCGCCGCGGCGACCGGCGCTGAACTCTTCGAAGAAGACCAGGAACTGACGGTATGACCAGCAACGGCGAAGCGGCCCGGGTGATCGAACAGCGCGGCCTGTACTTCGATGAACTCGAAGAGGGCGTCCTCTACGCGCACCGGCCGGGCCGGACCGTCACCGAGACGGACAATGTCCTGTTCACCACCATGACGATGAACACCCAGGCGCTGCACCTGGACGCCGCGTGGAGCGCAGGCCAGCCGTTCGGCCAGCGGCTGATGAACTCCATGTTCACGCTCGCCACCGTGGTGGGGCAGTCCGTAACGCAATTGACCCAGGGCACCATTGTTGCCCAGCTAGGCCTGACGGACGTGTCGTTTCCGCATCCGCTCTATCACGGCGACACGCTCTACACGGAAACGGCCGTCACGGGGAAGCGGCTCTCGGCCTCCCGCCCGGGCCAGGGCATCGTGACCATGAAACATACCGGCCGGAACCAGCACGGGGACGTGGTGGCGCTCGCGACCCGCAGCTGCCTGATGTGGACGCGCGACGCGCACGCCGAGGCGCAGAAACCGCCGCACAAGAGGACAATGAACGCATGAGTCTATTGATGGGTCCGGCCCTGCTGTTCTGCCCTGCCGATCGTCCCGAGCGCTACCAGAAGGCTGCCGAACGCTCCGATGCCGTGATTATCGACCTCGAAGACGCTGTCGCCCCCGCCGACAAACAGCGGGCCCGGGGCGCCATCCTCGCGCAGGTCGGCGCCAACGGCGACGTCCCCGAACTCGACCCGAGCCGGACCATCATCCGGGTCAACCCGGCCGGCACGGAGGAGTTCGAGAAGGACCTGCACTGCCTCAAGCACACCCCGTACCGGCACCTCATGCTGGCCAAGGCCGAGGACGCGTCCCAGCTGAAGGAGCTCGCGGACTACAGCGTGGTGGCGCTCTGCGAGACCGCCGCCGGCATCCTGAACGCCGCGGCGATCGCCGCCGAGCCGAACGTGACGGGCCTGATGTGGGGCGCCGAAGACCTGATCGCTTCCCTCGGCGGAACCTCCAGCCGGACCGGCGAGGGCGAGTACCGGGCCGTCGCCCTGCACGCCCGCTCCACCGTGCTGCTGGCCGCGCGTGCGTTCGGCAAAGAGGCCATCGACTCCGTCTACGTCAATATTCCGGACCTCGACGGGCTGGCGCGGGAGGCCCACGACGCCGTCGCGTCCGGGTTCGGCGCCAAAGCCTGCATCCACCCGGACCAGGTCGCCGTCGTCCGTGGGGCGTACGCGCCGTCCGAAACCGACGTCGCCGCCGCCACCGAGCTGCTCGCCGCCGCCTCCTCCGCAGGATCGGGCGTCTTCCAGTTCCAGGGCAGGATGATCGACGGGCCCATCCTGAAACATGCCGAGTCCGTCCTCCGCCGGGCCGGGCACTGACGCGCCCCCGGCATTTGCCGCAAACGGCCGGAATGTGGCTCGTTTAACGGCCATTTGCGGCAAACGGACGTTACCGGCCCCGCCTCAGGGCTTCCACAGGTACCGGTTCTCCGGCCGGCCGGCCGCGCCGTACCGGGGGGTCAGCCGGACGGAACCCTGGGCCACCAAATATTCCAGATAGCGCCGGGCACTGACCCGGGACAAACCGACCTGCAGCGCCATCCCCGCCGCGGAGACATCCTCCCGGCCGGACTTCAGCGCCTCGACGACGGCGTCCAGGGTGGGGCGGGAGAGGCCCTTCGGCAGGCGTGCGGCCACCGGACCGGGTTCCTCCGCCGCTCCGGCCCGGATCGCCCGGCGGGACGGGGCAACGAGGCGGTCGATGTGGTCCTGGTCGAGCGGACCCGACGACAGCCCGGCGGCGAGGTCACGGCGCAGGAGCAGGTACTCATCGAGCCGGTCGTTCAGTGCCTGGGACGTGAAGGGCTTGACCAGATAGTGCAGGACGCCGCCTGCCATCGCCCCGCGGACCGTGTCCAG
>JBFGBS010000256.1:0-4114 GCA_041567475.1 Arthrobacter sp. | reverse complement strand
TCCGCCGCAGCCATCCGTGACAGACACCACAGCACGGTCCGCGTCCCGCCCCACCTCGACGACCACCCTCGACCCTGGCTTGCTGTAGAGGATGGCGTTGAGCACGATGTTGCGGATAGCCCGTCCCATCGAGGGTCCGTCGGCGAGCGCGACGCTTTCCCGGCGCCCGCCGCCGTCGAGCGTGACGCCGTGCCGCTGCGCGAGGGGCGCAAGATCGGCGATGGCATCGCTGGCAAGGTCGTACAGGTCCAGGGGTTCGGCCCTGAGCCGCAGCGTCCCGGCTTGGATCTTGGAGAGTTCCAAGAGGTCGTTGACCATCACGGCCATTTGGTCCGTCTGCGAAATGATCTTGCGGTAGTACCCGGGGACGTCCGCGGCCATTCCGTCTTCGAGCGCTTCGGCCATTGCCCGCATGCTTGCCAGCGGGGTGCGCAGGTCATGGGAGATCCAGCTGACCAGTTCGCGGCGCGCATTTTCGACGGCGGCTTCGCGTTGCCGGGATTCTTCCAACTTGCGGCCGCTGAGCTCGAGTTCGGCAGCCAGCGCCGCGAGTTCGGGGCTCATCACGGGGGTGTGGAGTCCGGGGCTTTCGCCGCGTCCGATGCTCCGGGCGGCGTCGGCCAGGGAGGCGGCGTTGCGGGAGACCCTGGCACCGAGCACAAGCGCGATCGTCACGGCGACGATCGACGCGACGGCCATGACGTACCACATCACTTCCAGGTCCCGGGCGGAAATGAACATGGCATTAAAAGCACTGACCATGCCGGCGGTGAGGACCGCTACGGTGGCGAGCACCACCACGCAGATCTGCAGGGCAAACGAGGCCCTGCGCAGCGGCCGGAGAACCAGGAGCGACGCGGCCCCGATCACGATGCCCCAGGCGACGGACCAGCCGATGGTCGTCAGAAGTTCAGCGGCCCGCATCGCTCGCCCCGCTTTCCAGGGGTGCCGGAAGCGCCTGGGGCGATCCCGGTTCCTCCCCGATGTCCAGCCGGTAGCCCACGCCCCAGACAGTGCGCAACAGCGCGGGCTTCGTGGGATCCTCCTCGATTTTCTCCCGCAGCCGGCGGACATGGACCGTGACCGTGGACAGGTCTCCGAAGTCCCAGCCCCAGACGGCCTTGATGAGGTCCTCCCGGCTGAAGACCTGGTTCGGCCGGCGCAGCAGGAAAGCCAGCAGATCAAATTCGCGAGCTGTCAGGGACAGCTCGAGTCCGTGGTGGGAGACAGTCCTGGCTGCGGGGTTGAGGGCGAATCCGCCGACTTCGACGGCGGGTTCGGGGCTGAACTCGGGAATGCTGCGCCGCAGGACGGACCGGACCCTCAGGACAAGCTCACGCGGGGAAAACGGCTTGGTCACGTAGTCGTCCGCCCCGGCTTCCAGGCCCAGGATTCGGTCATCTTCGGTCCCCAGGGCGGTGAGCAGGATGACCGGCACGCCGTGGGTGGCACGGAGCCGGCGGCAGACCTCAACGCCGTCGAGTCCCGGCAGCATCCGGTCCAGCAGGACCAGGTCGGGCTGCCGCTCGGCGGCGAGCCGCAGGGCCGTGAATCCGTCCTGGGCCAATTCCACCTGGAAACCGGCCTGCACGAGGTAGTCCCGGACGACGTCGGCGATGGTCAGCTCGTCTTCGACCAGGAGGATGCGCCGGTTCTCCGATGGATCCGCGGCGGGTTGGGGCTTGTTCATCTTTCCAGCATAGGTTCGGGACCGGACCGCAGGACCGCTTTCGGTACCCTGTCCGGCATCGTTCCGCAATCCGTAATATCCCCTCGGGTCACTCGGGCGTGATGCCGGCCCCGGGGTGGCGTAGCCTGACATTATGACTGTTCAACTTGGCATGCCAGGGTCCCCCCGCGAGAGCGGCAGCCCCGTCCCAGGCCTGCCCGGCGGGCCGCCGCCGTCCGAACGCCCGGCGGGGATGCCGGCCGGACTCGTCGACCGCTACGGCCGCCGCGCCACGGACATGCGCCTCTCCCTCACAGACAAGTGCAATCTGCGCTGCACCTATTGCATGCCGGCGGAGGGGCTGGCGTGGCTGAGCAAGCAGGCCGTGATGTCCGCGGAGGAAATCGTGCGGATCGTGCGGATCGGCGTCGATACCCTGGGCGTCCGTGAACTGCGGCTGACCGGCGGCGAGCCCCTCGTCCGGGCTGACCTGCTCGACATCATCGCAGCCCTCCGTCAGGCGCACCCGGAGCTTCCGATCTCCATGACCACCAATGCGGTGGGCCTGGACAAGAAGGCCGCCGGACTTAAGGCAGCCGGCCTGACCCGTATCAACGTCTCGCTGGACTCGCTGCATGAGGAGACCTTTACCAAACTGACCCGACGGCCGTTCCTGGACCGGGTCCTCGCCGGCGTGGATGCCGCCTGGGCTGCCGGGCTGGGCCCGGTGAAGCTCAATGCCGTGCTGATGCGCGGCATCAACGATGCCGAGTCCCCGGCCCTGCTGGCGTGGGCTTTGGACCGCGGCTATGAGCTGCGTTTCATCGAACAGATGCCGCTCGACGCCGATCACGGCTGGACCCGCCGGGACATGATCACCGCTGCCGAGATCCGCGACCTGCTCTCCGTCGACTACGTGCTCAGTAACGACCCCCGGGCCCGCGACGGTGCCCCGGCGGAACGCTTCGAAGTCCGGCGCCGGGTGCCCGGCACGGATCAGGCAACCGGAGATGTGCTGGGAACGGTGGGCATCATTGCCTCCGTGACCGAGCCGTTCTGTGCTGATTGCCGCCGGACGCGCATTACGGCCGAGGGCAAGATCATGAGTTGCCTCTTTTCGCGCGAGGAAGTGGACCTGCTGGGGCTGTTGCGCGAAGGTGCCAGCGACGCCCAGCTCGCCGAACGCTGGCAGGACGCCATGTGGATCAAGCCCAAGGCGCACGGCATGGACCACGTCGGCCTGGATGCCCCGGACTTCATCCAGCCGGACCGCAGCATGAGCGCCATCGGAGGCTGATTTCCAGTGCAGGTACGTTACTTCGCTGCCGCGCGCGCTGCCGCTGGCGCGGATGAAGAGAATTTTGATCTGGCCGACGGCGCCACAGTCGCCACCCTGCTTGAGGCGATCCTCGCCGTCGAGCGGCCGGAGCCGCCGAACGGAACGCCGCCGCTGGCACGTATCCTCTCCCGCTCCAGCTTCCTGCTCAACGAGGTCGCCGTCCGCGACACTGCCGCGCCCGTGCGGCCCCGCGACGTCATCGACGTGCTGCCGCCCTTCGCCGGCGGTTAAGCCTCAGCGCTCGGTTGCCGCTGCCTGATCCGGTATCCCCAGTCATCCGCAGACTGCGGCCCGATTCTGCTGCCGCTGCCGCTGCTGCATATCTGGCACCGCCGCGGCGTTGCCCTGAGCCAGAGGACACCGCCGAACCGCACCGGGGCGCATCACTGCTGAAAGCACTCGACGAACTGGCTGCCCATACTCAGGGGCTCCGCGCCCCGCGCGGACTGCTGACTGCTCAACGACTCCGGCGCCGCGGCGGTGGCCGCAGCAGTCCGTGCGGCGCTCGCCGGCTAGGCACTGGCCGGCACGCGCCTGTAGACCGAAGTCAGGAACGGTATGAATTCGAGGGCCTTGCCCAGGCGCACGGACGCTTCATGCGTCAGCACACCGTCGTCGAGCCGGTACGTGTGCCTGGCGGTGCCGTGATCGCTGCGCCTTTCCACGGTCAAGGTGCCGCCACGCCAGACGGCACGCGCAGGTGGTTCCGGCGGCAGGCCCATGCTGTTCACGTGGTACCAGAGCACCTCCGGCCGGTCCGGGTCAGTGGTGAAAACGCCGTGCCCCTCGGAACGCGTCCCGTCCGAGTTCGCGTGGCCGTAGCTCATGGTGACGGCCAGCCCGGCGACGGCCCGGCCGAACGTTGCGTCAGCGACTGCTGTCCGCGCCGGCCCCCACGGCGTGTCCTGCCACTGCGTGGTGCCCGCCCAGCGCCCGATAAAAGCCTGAAGCTCCTCGTACGCACTGCCTGGCACCACCGGCCGGTCCATGGTTCCTCCCGAGTGGCGTCGCCGCCGACGGCAGCGGCGCCCTGCGAATAACGTAGCCCCGGTCATCATGCCGAAACAAGGGCCGGGCCCCGCACCAGGTTGCCCGACCACACCCCG
>JBFGBS010000255.1:0-4126 GCA_041567475.1 Arthrobacter sp. | reverse complement strand
CTGGCCCTGCCGGGGAGCACCCAGGCCGTGCCCCTCTCCGGTCCCGGGCCCTTCTGAGGTGACGTGGACGAGCCGGAGCGGGGCGTGCAGGTCGACTGCCAGTTGCGCGGCACCGGCCACCACCGCCGCGCTCCGCGCCCCTGTGCCGGGTCCGTCGGCGTCCGCCGCGACCCCGGCGGCGACGGGGCCGTCGCGAATGGAGGGGCGCCGGATGACCATCACGGGGCAGGGTGCGGAACGGGCCAGATCCACGCAGGTGGAACCCGCAAGCGAGCCCAGCACGGCGCCCATTCCGCGGCTGCCGACAACCAGCAGGCGCACGTCCCGGGCGGCGTTCCGCAGGACGGGTGCGGGCAGGCCTGCCGCCATGAAGCCTTCAACGGCGGTCCCGTCAGTGCCGGCATTCCGCCCGGCTGCTTCGCTGGCGGCCGCGGCTGCACTGCGGGCCAACTCAACGCCTTCGGCCAGGACGGCCTCCGCCGAGTGCCGCAGTCCGCTCCCCGCGACGCCCCTGACCGGTCCTAGGTTCCTGGTGAAGACAGGCCACACCCAAGCGTGGACAACCCGGAGGCACAAGTGCCGGTCCGCGGTGTAGCGGGCGGCCCAGCGGACGGCGAGCCGGGCGGAATCGGATCCGTCGTAGCCAACCGCCACGACGCCGCGGTCCTGGCCTGCGGGTATCGGCACTGATCCTCCCGGCTGAATGGCAATACCGCCTCTCCCGGCGGTACCAGCCCCAGTAGAGCGCGGCCGAATGGGGATAACAAGGGACTTTGGTCCTGCCGGTCACGGCTACACGGCTACCCGGCTACCGGCTCCGGGCGGTCCCGCTGGCAGGCGCCGTCCTATTCGTCGCTCTTCCGGTCCTGCTGATCGTCCGAATGCTGTTTCCGCAGTTCCCGCCCGCGGCGGATGTCCTCTTCCTCGCGCTCCTGTTCCTTGTCGCTCTGCTCGGTGTCCCGGGGCGGAAGCTGGATGGTTTCCTCCGCCGGGATGCCTGACTGCAGCTGCCGGCCCCGTTCCATCTCGGCGTCGAATTCCGCGCCAAAGAGCAGGGACATGTTCATGAGCCACAGCCAGAGGAGCATGACGATAACGCCGCCAATGGCGCCGTAGGTCTGGTTGTAGTTGCCGAAGTTCGCCACGTAGAACCCAAAGCCGAGGGACGCCAGTACGAACACCACGAGGGCGATGACCGACCCGATGCTTATCCAGCGGAATTTGGGCTGTTCCACATTCGGGGTCGCGTAGTACAGGACCGCGATCACCGCGGCCGCCAGCGCAATCATGACGGGCCATTTCAAGAAACTCCAGATGGCCAGGAAGGCGCCGCTGAGTCCGACCGCGCCGCCGACCGCCTCAGCCACGGGACCGCTCAGCACCAGCATGGCGGCCACCAGCGCGACCACCAGCACCGTCCCTGCCGTCACGGCCAGCATTATGCCGCGACGCTTGATGATCGGACGGCCCTCATCGACCTCGTAGACCCGGTTCATGGCCCGGCCGAACGCGCCGACGTAGCCGGAGGCGGACCATAGAGCCGCCAAAACACCGATTACGAGGGTGATGCCGGCTGTCGAGGAATTCGCCAAATCCTCAATGGGCCGCCGGATGAGGTCGACGGCTTCGCCCGGCGCAATCCGGCGCACGATGTCCAGCAGCGCTGACGTCGTTTGTTCGGCTTGCCCGAATACGCCCAGCAGTGAGACGAGGGCAAGGAGCGCCGGGAAAAGCGACAGCACGGCAAAATAGGTCAACGCCGCGGCCAGGTCCGGGCACTGGTCCTTCTTGAATTCGCGCAGCGTCTTCCGGGCAATGTATTTCCACGACGGTTTGGCGACGTCGGTCGGATTGTCGACTTTGCCGGGATCGTCAGGTGCTGGAGCGGTCCGGGCCTTGGCAGTGCTGCTTTCGGAGGTCTCTGCGTCGGTCATGGAGCCATTTTCTGCCTTTGCTGGATTCTTGGCCATGGCAAACTCTTCTTTCATTCGGGTGGACTACGAATATGGCCGGCCACCCCACTCCTCAGCAGGGGCAGCCGGCCATGTCCGTGCGGGGCTACGCCTCGCGTACCTTGTCCGTGGCGGCCGACGAGGTCTCCTTCACTTCAGCTACGGCGTCCTCGCCCTCGGCCTTGACTTGCTCCGTGGCATCGACCGCACTCGCCTTGACGTTTTCCATGGCCTCCTGTGCCGGTTCCTTGAGGCCCAGCGCCAGGTTCTTGGCCGCCTCCGAAAGCTCCTCCGTCATCGGCTCGGCGGCCGATTTGAGGGAGTCCGCGGCCTCGCGTTCCTTTTGGCTCGGCGGGAAGAGTGACGCTACCAGCAGGCCGGCGCCAAAGGCGATCAGGCCCGCAGCCAGGGGGTTGCCCTCGGTTTTGGTCGCGAGCCGGTGGGGCGCTTCGCTGAGAGCAGCGCCGGCATCGTCAAGCCGGGCCCCGGCGCTGCCGGTGGCCGAGGCGGTCATGCCGGTGACGTGGTCGTTGGCGCCCATGACTTTCTCCTTCGCGCCGAAGACGGCGTCCTTGACCTTGTCGGTCTGCCGCTGCACGATGTGCGATGGCGTGACCTTATCCGCGACCGCATCGACGTTGCTGCCCAGCCGTGCTCGGGTAGCTTCAATATCTGCTCGGATGACATCCGGGTTTTCACTCATCGTTTTCCTCGCTGTATCTGGTCGCTGGTTCTACGGAGTTGGCTTAAGCGTTGGCGGGATCTCCTGAAGGGTCTCCGCTGTTTGCGGCAGTCCCTTGATGGCGCCGATTTCCTTGCGGCCCATGGTGGCCAGGACAGCGCCGATGATGCCCCAGAGGAGGGCCACGATGACGCCGGACCAGCCGAGCCCCATCAGCGTCCCCAGTCCCCACCACAAGGCAAGCGAGAGGAACAGGAGCACGAAGTGCCCCGCAACCCCCGCGCCGGCCAGCAATCCGCCACCCTTACCCGCGCGGGTCGCTGACTGCTTGAGTTCGGCCTTGGCCAGTTCGACTTCCTGCCGCAGCAGAGTGGACATGTCCCGGGTTACATCCCCCAGCAGGTCTCCCAGAGATGAGGGCTCTGCGTTCCCGGCTGATCCCGGAGGAGGCACCTCGCCGGTCATCGCGGCCCACCCCCGAACGGATCATCATGCGGCGAACCGGTCGAGCGCGGCCCCGCGAGGGAAGCCGTGCTGGGGGGATCGGCCACCGGTTTCGCGATGGGCGGATCAGCGGGCCACTCGTCAGATTCCGTTGCGTCCGCAGCCGACGGGTTCGGCGGGTAGGTGTCGCTGACCCCCACCGTCGTCGCGGCCGGGCCTGGCGACTGGACCGGCGGCGGAGGGACGGCTGCCCGGCCGTCCGGTACCCGGGCATTCGGCCCCGCACTGGTGCCTGGCGCGGCCATGTCCCCGGCCGCAGGCCCCGGGGCCCCGGCACTCAGGCTGCGGCTAAGACGTCCGGCCAGGATACCTGCGCCGGCCGCCAACATCAGGAAGGTCCCGGGGCGCTCGCGGGCGAAGGATTTCACCTCGGTAAGCAGGGATCCGGGGTCGCGTCCATCAAGCCAGCCGGCGATGGCCGATGAGCGTTCGGCTGCCTGGCGGACAAGGTCAGTCGCGACGCCGGGCTGCTCGGACGCCGACGCCATCGAGTGGAGTTCCTTGGAAATCGAATGCAGGCCTTCGGCGACTTTCTGTTGCTGGGCGCCTGCCTGGTCGGTGAGGTCTTTCGTGGCCTGCTGGAAGAGATCGCGGGCGTTGGTCTCTGCTTCGGCGGCGACGTCGGCCGCCCCCGCCTTCGCGGTCTCGGCCACACTTTGGGCCGACTCAGCGGCCCGGTGGGCGACTTCGCCGGCTTCGTGCTTTGCGGTGTCGGCCGTGGAGGGTGCGGGTGCGGACATCGTGGTAGTGCTCGCGGCAGGTGTGGCCGGGCCCGGGGCCGCACCGCCGTCGGGGGGTGTGCCATACGTTCCGCCATCCGCCATCGGCGGAGAGGCTGAGTCCAAGGGGGCGGAGTTCTGCGGGGTAGCCGCCGGGGTGCCGGAGCCCCCGTTCTGGGACCATGGGTTCTCTGTCATCGTGGCTCTCTTTCAAAAAGATCGGCTGTTGATCACACGCCAGTGGTACTGGAATTAAAATAGTAAGCATG
>JBFGBS010000254.1:0-4132 GCA_041567475.1 Arthrobacter sp. | reverse complement strand
GCTGCGTGTGCAGCGTGGTGGGCCGCCAACCCGGACACGTCCAGCGCCGTGGCGCCGGCCGTCGAATGGCTTGATCGCTAGATCGTGCCGATGCCTGAGACCCCCGATACACAACCCGCTGTGGCGTCTGGCGACCGCGTCTCCTGGCCGGATCCCTCGCCCGGGCACCAGGCCGCATCCGACGACCCGGCCGTCAGCGCCATCCTGGCACGGCTGAACGGGATCCCCGAGGCGGGCGTATCCGCGCACCTCGATATTTACACCCGGCTTCACGATGAGCTCCGGGATGCGCTCAACGAGGACGTCGCGGACCACAGCGTTCCAGCGAAGGACAAAGCACGATGAGCAGGCTTGACCAGGTCCTCGTCAGCCGGGGACTGGCCCGGTCCCGCACCCATGCCGCCCGGCTGATCGCCGACGGCAAAGTCAGCTCCGGCGGCGAGGTGCTTGCGAAGGCCTCACTGCAGGTTCCGGAGGGTACCGCGCTGGACGTCCAGGCCACTGCGGAGGACATCTACGTCAGCCGCGCAGGACACAAACTGGCCGGCGCACTGGACGCCTTTCCCGCCGTCGAGATCGAGGGCAAACGGTGCCTCGACGCCGGTGCCTCCACCGGCGGTTTCACTGACGTCCTGCTTCGGCGCGGAGCAGCCCATGTGGTGGCGGTCGACGTCGGTCACGGCCAGCTGGTCCCGGAAATCCGCAACGATAGCCGGGTCGCCGTTCATGAGGGGCTCAACGTCCGGTACATGACGCCGGCCGAAATCGGCGGACCGGTCGAGCTGACCGTCGCGGACCTGTCCTTCATCTCCCTGACCCTCGTGGTGGCGTCCCTCGCAGTCAGCACGGAACGCGGCGGTGACCTGGTCCTGATGGTCAAGCCGCAATTCGAAATCGGCAAGGACCGGCTGGGACGCACCGGCGTGGTCAGCTCCGAACGGGAGCGGCGCATGGCAGTCGGCAAAGTAGCCGCCGCAGCAATGGACGCGGGCCTCGATCTGATGGGGCTGGCCATGAGCCCCTTGCCGGGCCAGGACGGAAACGTCGAGTACTTTCTGTGGATAAGGCGCGGGATTCGCACGGATCTGCCTAAGATCGAGGAGCGGGACGCGGCGGTCGCTGCGTTACTCGGAACAATCTGGCCACAGCACTAGAACCACCAGAAGGCGGAACCCGATGAGCAGGCGCGTCCTGATCCTTGCCCACACAGGCCGCGAGGAATCTCTCAAGGCTGCCTGGGAGGCATGCGCCCTGTTGCAGGTCTCCGGCCTGATCCCGGTGATGCAGAAGTCCGAGCTGGAGGACATGGTCAGCTACTTCGGCCGGCTCGAGCACCCCCTTGAAGTCCTCCACGACCACGTCAAGCTGCCCGACGTCGAGCTCGTAATGGTGCTTGGCGGGGACGGCACGATCCTCCGGGCCGCGGAGCTGGTCCGGGACGTCGATGTGCCGCTACTGGGCGTCAACCTCGGCCATGTCGGCTTCCTGGCCGAGAGCGAACGGGCGGATCTCGCCCAGACCGTCGACTGGATTGCCAGCCGGGACTACACGGTGGAAGAGCGGATGACCATCGATGTCCAGGTCTGGGTCCGGGGCCAGAAAATCTGGCATACCTGGGCCCTGAACGAGGCTGCGATCGAGAAAGGCAACCGGGAACGGATGCTCGAAGTCGTCACCGAAGTCGACGAACGGCCACTGACGTCGTTTGGCTGCGATGGCGTCGTCCTAGCAACCCCCACCGGCTCCACCGCATACGCTTTCTCCGCCGGCGGCCCCGTGGTGTGGCCCGAGGTCGAAGCCTTGCTGATCGTCCCCATCAGCGCCCACGCGCTCTTTGCGAAACCGCTGGTCGTCTCGCCGCGTTCACGGCTCGCCGTTGAAATCCTGAACCGGACCGATGCCCGGGGCGTGCTGTGGTGCGATGGGCGGCGTTCCGTGGACCTGCCGCCCGGGGCCCGGATCGAAGTGACCAAGTCCGCTACCCCGGTGCGGCTGGCCCGCACCCATCAGACACCGTTTTCCGCCCGGCTGGTCCGGAAGTTTGAACTCCCGATCCAGGGCTGGCGCGGTCCGGTGCCGCAGGCCGACACCGTGATCACCGGGCCGCTCCCCGCCATCCCCGCCCCGGGGGCGGTCCCGCCGCTCTCCACCCCGCGGCACGCAGAAACCGAAGTCTCCATCGACCCCTCAACTGCGAAGTGAACCATGCTTGAAGAACTGAGAATCCGCGACCTTGGAGTGATCACCGACGCCACCCTGCCGCTGGGGCCGGGGCTGAGCGTGGTGACGGGTGAAACAGGTGCCGGCAAGACCATGGTGGTCACCGCCGTCGGGCTGCTTCTTGGCGCCCGATCGGACGCCGGGGCCGTGCGCAGCGGCGCCAAGAGTGCGTCCGCCGAAGCCGTCGTGAAGCTTGACGCCGGCCATGGTGCCATCCTCCGGGCACGGGAGGCCGGCGCCGATGTCGAAGAGTTCGACGGCGGAGCGGAACTGCTGCTCGCCCGAAGCGTGGGCGCCGACGGCCGGAGCCGGGCCTACCTCGGCGGACGTGCCGCCCCGGTGGGTGTGCTCGCCGAAATCGGCGAAAGCCTCGTCGTGGTGCACGGCCAATCAGACCAGATCCGGCTCAAGAGCCCGGTAGCGCAGCGGGGCGCCCTGGACAAATTCGCGGGGGAGGACTTCGCCGGAATCCTGGCGGCCTACCAGGAACTGTACGGTCATTGGAACGCCAGCAAGGCGGAACTCGATGCGCTGCGCAGCGCCGCCAGGGAGAGGCTGCGGGAGGCGGAATCACTCGAGGCGGCTCTCGCCGAGATCGACGCCGTCGACCCCCAGCCGGGGGAGGACGACTCACTCAAAGCCGAGGCGGTGAAGCTCGCCAATGTCGAGGAACTGCGGATCGCGGCCAGCACCGCACACCAGGCGCTGATCGCCGAAGACTTTGGCGAAGGCAGCGACGCCACCGCCTTGGTCGACGCAGCCAAACGGACCCTGGAACACGTCGCCGAGCACGACGAAGAACTTGGATCCGCGGCGGCCCGCCTGGCCGAGGTGGGTTTCCTGCTCAATGACATCGCCACCGAGCTTGCGAGCTACCAGGCCGCCCTCGACACGGAGGGACCGGAACGGCTGGCCGAGATCGAGGACCGCCGGGCCGCGCTGGCCAGGCTCGTCCGCAAGTACGCACCCAGTATCGATGAGGTGCTGGTCTGGGCCGAACAGGCCCGGGCGCGCTTCGACGAGCTGCAGGATGATTCCACCCGGATCGAGGCTCTCGACGCCGAGGTGGCCCGTGCCGAGGCCGCCCTGGGCAAACAGGCCGCAGCCATCAGCAAGGCCCGCAAGAAGTCCGCCAAGGACCTCTCCGCCCGTGTCAGCGCCGAATTGAAGGCCCTGGCGATGGCGGACGCCACCCTTATCATCAACGTCGAGCCCGGCGGTCAGCTGGGGCCCTTCGGCGCCGATGACATCAGCTTCCTGCTCCAGCCGCACTCCGGCGCCCCCGCCCGCCCGTTGGGCAAGGGCGCCTCCGGCGGTGAGCTCTCCCGGGTGATGCTGGCCATCGAAGTGGTACTGGCAGCCGTTGACCCGGTCCCGACGTTCGTCTTCGATGAAGTGGACGCCGGCGTCGGCGGGCGTGCCGCCGTCGAAATCGGGCGCAGGCTGGCGATGCTCGCCCGGCACGTACAGGTGCTGGTGGTCACCCACTTGCCCCAGGTGGCCGCGTTCGCCGACCAGCACATCCGGGTCACCAAGACGTCGGTGCGGGGCAGCGACGGAGCCACGGCGACGGGCTTCACCTCCAGCGACGTCCAGCTGCTGGATGAGGCGGAGCGCGTGCGCGAACTGGCCCGTATGCTGGCCGGCCAGGAAGACTCCGAATCCGCCCGGGCGCACGCCCAGGAACTCCTGGACGACGCCAAGCTCCTGCCGCAGCGGACCTGACCGGGGGCCGGACGACATGGCGACAATCACATCCGGTAGTAGCCGGTAAACCCGTGGAAGGCTGAATTGATGATAGGCTCGAACTCCGTGGTGCAGCGATCAAATTCCCGTGTAAATTCCCGGTTCCCGGGCTCGTCCAAGACGACCAAACACATCTTCGTCACCGGTGGTGTGGCGTCCTCGCTCG
>JBFGBS010000253.1:0-4176 GCA_041567475.1 Arthrobacter sp. | reverse complement strand
CCTGAGCCTGGACCACGGCACCACCAAGGACGAAGTCAACGACTACCTGCGCAAGATGTCGCTGCACTCGGACCTGCGCAAGCAGATCGACTACATCGATTCCCCCGAGGTGGTCTCCACCGACTTCGTCGGCTCGCGCCGGGCCGGCATCGTGGACAGCCTTGCCACCGTTTCCACGGACAAGAACCTGGTCCTCTACGTCTGGTATGACAACGAATTCGGCTACAGCTGCCAGGTGGTCCGCGTCATGGAGGAAATGGCCGGCGTGAAGCGGCCGTCCTTCCCCGCGACGAATGTTGTCGAGGAAGCCATGTCGGTGCTTGCCGCCGTGGGATCGTCCTAGCCTTCATCTTCCGCTATGACGCACGCGGCAGGGCGGGAACGACCCCCATCATCGGCACGCCCCAGGAATCGAGCAGGAATATGAAAATTGGAATTCTCACCAGCGGCGGCGACTGCCCCGGACTGAACGCGGTCATCCGGGGCGCCGTGCTGAAGGGCATCGCCGTCCACGGCCATGAGTTTGTTGGCTTCCTAGACGGCTGGCGCGGGGTGGTGGAGGGTGATGTCATCAACATCCCCCGCACCATGGTCCGCGGTATCGCCAAACAGGGCGGCACCATCCTTGGGACCTCACGCACCAATCCGTTTGAGAACGGCGGCGGCCCCGAGGTCATCAAAGCCCACCTGGACCGTCTGGGCATCGACGCCATCATCGCGATCGGCGGGGAGGGAACCTTGGCTGCAGCCAAGCGGCTCACCGACGCCGGCCTGAAAATCGTGGGCGTCCCGAAGACCGTGGACAATGACCTCGATGCCACCGACTACACCTTCGGGTTCGATACAGCTGTGCAAATCGCCACGGAAGCCATCGACAGGCTCCGCACCACCGCGGAATCCCACCACCGGTGCATGATCGCCGAGGTGATGGGCCGCCACGTCGGCTGGATCGCGCTGCACGCCGGCATGGCAGCCGGCGCCCATGCCATCCTCATCCCTGAGCAGAAGGTCAGTATCGAACAGATCACCCAGTGGGTAAAGGAAGCCCACGCGCGGGGACGTGCACCCCTGGTGGTGGTGGCCGAAGGGTTTGTCCCCGAGCACATGGAAACCGCGCACTCCGAACGCGGGCTGGACACCTTCGGCCGACCTCGCCTGGGCGGCATCGCGGACCGGCTGGCCCCGGAGCTGGAAGCCCGAACCGGCATAGAAACCCGCGCCACCATCCTCGGTCATGTCCAGCGCGGCGGCGTACCGTCAGCCTTCGACCGCGTCCTGGCC
Source organism: Arthrobacter sp. (assembly GCA_041567475.1). Classification (GTDB taxonomy): domain Bacteria; phylum Actinomycetota; class Actinomycetes; order Actinomycetales; family Micrococcaceae; genus Arthrobacter. The sequence goes on along the minus strand of JBFGBS010000253.1, from coordinate 2,895 downwards.
ACCCGCCTGGGCATGGCAGCCGTCGACGCCGTGGTGGAAGGCCACTGGGGTGCAATGGTGGCGCTAAAGGGAACTGACATTGAGCACGTCGCCTTCCAGGAAGCCCTGGGCCAGCTGAAGACGGTCCCGCAGAATCGCTACGACGAAGCCGCGGTGCTGTTCGGCTGAGCTGCCATCCGGCGCGGGGCAGGGGCCCTAAGCCGCGGTTCGGCCACAGGCCGGGCCCGACTTGGTCGGGGCATTCTCCGGCTTCCGTCAGGAGTTCAGCCGGATACGAAGGGCCGCTTCTTCGGTGGCGTCCAACGGGATAAGCGTGGGCGATCACCGGCGGGGCTGCTAATGCCCCGCCGGTGATCGCCAGGCTATTCGGCGATCGCGCCGGTGGTCTCGTAGGTGGCGATCTTGCCGATGCGGCGCTCGTGGCGCTCGGCATTGCTGAACGGTTCTGCCAGGAATGCCTCGATCAGTTCGGTGGCTTCGGCGACGGAATGCTGGCGTCCTCCCACTGCCACGACGTTGGCGTTGTTGTGTTCGCGGGCAAGTTTGGCCGTCTCAAGGTTCCAGGCCAGGGCCGCGCGTATGCCTTTGACCTTGTTCGCGGCAATCTGCTCGCCGTTGCCCGAGCCGCCCAGCACTATGCCAAGGGCGTCCACGCCCGCGGCGTGGTCGGCCACAACAGCGGAAGCAGCCTTGATGCAGAATGCCGGGTAGTCATCCTCGGCATCGTAGGCCGCGGGCCCGTGGTCCACCATCTCGTAGCCGCTGGCTGCGAGGGCGGTGATGAGGTGGGAGCTAAGCTCCATGCCGGCATGATCGGTGGCGATGTGAACGCGCATGATGTGGTCCTTCAGGCTGGTTGGTATGCGGTGTTGGGGTGCTGTGATGGGGTGAAGGCGAGCTGGCCGTTCCTGCGCAGTGACTCGATGGCATCCGCCGGTGACGGCTTGCCGTAGACGGCCGATCCGGCCACAAAAACGTTGGCGCCGGCCTCTGCGGCGCGGGTGATGGTTTCTTCCGTGATGCCGCCGTCGACTTGGATGGCGACGTTCACCCCGGAACCTTCGACCGCCGCGCGGGCGCGGCGGATCTTGGGCAGCATGATGTCCAGGAACGCCTGGCCGCCGAAGCCCGGCTCCACCGTCATGATCAAGAGCATGTCCAGTTCTGGAAGCATGTCCAGATATGGCTCCACGGGGGTCGCCGGGCGCAGCGCCATGCCTGCCTTTGCCCCGCGCGCACGGAGCTCGCGGGCGAGTTTGATCGGGGCGTCGGACGCCTCGACGTGGAATGTCACCGAGTCCAGGCCGGCATCGGCGAACTGGGGCGCCCAGCGGTCCACATTGGAAATCATCAGGTGGGCATCCAACGGCACGGGGCTGACCTTTTGCAGCCGTTCCACAACGGGCAGGCCGATGGTCAGGTTGGGCACGAAGTGGTTGTCCATGACATCCACGTGCACGGCATCGGCGTTGCTGATGCGCGCCAGCTCGGCCTCGAGGTTGACGAAGTCGGCCGAGAGGATGCTCGGATAGATGCAGCATTTCAGGGGTGAAACGGACATGGTGTCTGCCTTTCGGTAACGATCAAGAGCGTACGGATCAGTGTCAGCGCCATGCCGAAAGGGACACTGCGGTGAGGCCCTCGGCCGGATTTGCGCCGGCGGCTCGTCAATATTGGCGACCAGGCGTGGAGACCGGGGTCTCCACGCCCCGTCGGGTCAGGCGTTCTGTAGCGCTCCGGCCAGTGCTCCCTCGACGTCGGAGAGGAGTTCTTTCCAGCTGGCGACGAACTTGTCGAGGCCTTCGGATTCCAGGAGCACAACGACGTCGTTGTAGGAGATGCCCAGCTTTTCGAGGGCGTCCAGCGTCTTCTTGGCCTCGTCGTAGGTGCCGGTGATGGTGTCGCCGGTGACGGTGCCGTGGTCGAAGGTCGCGTCGAGGGTTTTCTCCGGCATGGTGTTCACGACGCCGGGGGCGACGAGCTCGGTGACGTAGAGGGTGTCCGGGTAGGCCGGGTCCTTCACGCCGGTGGAGGCCCAGAGCGGGCGCTGCGGGAGCGCGCCGGCCTCGGCGAGCAGGCCCCAGCGTTCGGTGGAGAAGAGCTCTTCGTAGACCTGGTAGGCCAGGCGGGCGTTGGCGAGGCCGGCCTTGCCCTTGAGGCCGCGGGCTTCGTCGGTGCCGATGCCGTCGAGGCGCTTGTCGATCTCGGCGTCGACGCGGGAGACGAAGAAGGATGCGACGGAGTGGATCCGGGAGAGGTCGTGGCCGTTGTCCTTGGCCTGTTCCAGGCCGGACTGGAACGCGTTGATCACGGCGCGGTAGCGCTCGAGGGAGAAGATCAGGGTCACGTTGACGCTGATGCCTTCGGCCAGGGTCGCGGTGATCGCCTCAAGGCCTTCGAGGGTGGCGGGGATCTTGATCAGGACGTTGTCCTTGTTGACCTTCTTGTACAGGTGCTTGGCCTCCGCGATCGTCCCGGCGGTGTCCCAGGCCAGGCGGGGGTCGACCTCGATCGAGACCCGGCCGTCGACACCCATGGTCGCGGCGGCGATCGGGGCGAACAGGTCGCAGGCGTCCGCGACGTCGGTGGTGGTGATTTCGAAGACGGTCTCTTCGACGCTGGCGCCGGCCGCGGCAAGTTCGGTGATCTTGGCCTCGTAGTCAGTGCCGGACGTGATCGCGGCCTGGAAGATGGACGGGTTCGTGGTGACACCGACGACGCTCTTTTCGTCGATGAGCCGCTGCAGGCTGCCGCTGGAGAGCCGTTCGCGGGAGAGGTCATCGAGCCAGATCGAAACGCCGGCGTCGGAGAGCTGTGCGGTGGGTGTTGCATTGGTCATGGCTTCTGCTTCTTCCTCGAAAAATGATGACGGTTTGTGCCGGGGGGGGGGGGGGG
>JBFGBS010000252.1:0-4194 GCA_041567475.1 Arthrobacter sp. | reverse complement strand
GGAAGGACCGCCGCGAGGGCCTGGTAGGCGCTGTCCACGCGCTGGTAGGAGCTCTCCCCTGCCGCGAGCCGCTCCACACCGACCGTGAAGGTCCGGGGGGCGGCAATGCGGTCATCACCGAAGGCAATGACCTGGCCGGCCCTAGCAATGGCCGGGAGCACGGCCTGCAGTGAAGTCGCTTCCGCGTCCAGGATGACGACGGCGTCGAACTTCTGTTCAACCGGGAGCAGGCCCGTCAGGACGTAGGGACTGGCTGAGAATACCGGCACGAGCACGGGCAGCAGCTCCGGCGCCTGGCCGGCCAGCGCAGCGAGGCTCACCCGGCCGTCCTTGAGCAGGCTGCGGAGCAAGTCGGCCTGGCGCGCGTGCGTCCCGACGGCGGCGCGCCAGCGTTCGGCCAGCTTCCAGCGCAGCCGGGCTGCCCCGCTCGCGATGTGGGCGTTATCCGCCAGGCGGTACTCCGCCTCGAGCTGCCGCAGCGCGTCTCCATCAGACATCGCGAGGTACCCGTCGCCGCTGATCATCGCTTCCAGGGCCGACTGCCACCAGGCCAGTTCGAGCTCGGCCGCGACGGATCCGGCGGGGACTTCGCGCTCCGCGAGGTCGGCCAGGAGCTCGCCCAGGCCGTGCTCGCGCATGTTCTCCACCAGCAGCGTCCGCTCCGGCAGGGTCTCAAGCGTCGCGGTATCGGCAACCAGGCGCTCCAGGCGCTCCATCAGCTCCGGGTACGGCGTGCCATGCAGGTCGCCGCCGGCCGCCGTATGCTTCACGGCCAGGCCGAGGGCGGCGAGCTCGGAATGCAGTTCGCGGTACAGCATGGTGATTTCGCCGAGACCGGACGGGACCGCCGGGTGGCGCTGGGTCGTTGCGTAGCCGGACCATGCCGCCCGCTGCTCCTGGACCAGGATCAGGGAGCTGTGGAGATCGGCGATATGCACGCCGGGGCGGACGTACTCCTTCGCGACGCGGCGCAGCCGGGAGCGCTGCATCGAGGGCATCTCGATGTTTCTTTCGCGGCGCCAGGCCGAAGACGCGGTGGCCGAGATGAGGTCATGGACCGGGCGGTCGAAGATATCCGGGGTGAACTTATCCAGGCTCCCACGGACCGCCATCAGGAGGTCGATCTGTTCGCCCCACGCGGCGAAGGTCTGGCCCAGGCGGATTTCCGCGTGTTCCGCGACGCTGATCATCCGTTCGCGCAGCCTCGGCAGCTTCTCGGCGACCGACGCGGCCACCTGCTGGGCTTCCTGGGTTTCCTTGCGGGTCAGCAGCCTGGCCCCGTGCCACGGGCTCGTGCTGGCGGACCGGCTGAAACTGCCGAGTTCCGCGGCCCGGCGCAGCCGTTCGGCCAGTTCAGCCCGGTCCCGGATGCTGTCCAGCACACTGCGCTTGAGCCGCACCGTCGTGGCGGGCGCCGGCTGGATGGAGGTCAGGGCGGCGAGCGACTGCATGGCCTCGTAGGGCGAGCAGCCCCAACGCTGGCGGATGTTGTGAAGCGAGTCGACGTGGTCGATCAGCGCATGCCGGTGTCCGGTGAGGGTGGCGTGCAGATTCGCCAGTTGCGGCTCAAGCGACTTTTCGTTCCGGACGATGGCCCGGACCAGCTGGCCTTTGAGCTGCAACGGGCTGGCATTGCCGGTCAGCGGCAGGAGCATCGAGTCCAGGCCCAGAAGCTCCAGCTGGGCCGAGACCTCCCCGAGGCTTTCGCGCCTGTCCCCCACCACCAGGACCGTCTTGCCTTCGGCCACGAGCGTGCCGATGACGTTGACCGCGGTTTGAGTCTGCCCGGTGCCGGGCGGGCTGCTGACCACAAGGGAGTCACCGGCCCGGACGGCGTCCACGACGTACTGCTGGTCGGTGTCGGCGTCGAGCAGCAGGAGCTCATCCGCCGGATCCCGCTCGTCGGTGCTGGGAAAGCGTCCGGCGGCCAGTGCGGGTACGTCGGCAGGCTGCCCGGCGGCGGCGCGGGCCAGGGCGCTCACCACCGGGTGGTCCGCGTGGATCCACGGATCGTCGAGGTTGCCGGACAGGTCCGCGAAGGTGGACACCAGGATGTTGTGCTCGACTTCCGCGCCGTGGATCGGCTGGATCAGTGCCGCCATCCGTTCCAGCACCGGCTGCGGGTCGTAGCGGGCGGTGCTGTAGGCCAGCCGCGTCACGGCGCTGACGTCGAAGGCGATCCCGTGGACGGACTTCAAATGCCGGACCAGCGCGGGGTTGATCCATGCCTGCTCGGTCAACTGCAGTTCGTAGTCGTCCTCCCCCGGCCGCAACGTGAGGGAAACACCGGCCAGCATGACGGGGGCCGATATGCGCTGGGGCTTGCCGCCGACGGCGGATGTCCAGGCGACGGTGCCGGCCGAGATATAGCCGGCGTCGATGCCGCGATCGTTCGCGAGCTCGAAAATCTTGGAACGCAGGTTACGGGAGGCCCGGGCCGCTACCACGAACTGCTGGCGGTCCCGGATCAGGGTCGAGAGCCGGGTCCGCCGGCCTGCCAGCATCTGGGCAAGTCCCGACGGATGGGCATGGGTCAGGTCGATGGAGCCTTCCGGCGTCTTGGTGAAGCGCAGCATGGTATCCGCCCCGGTGACGGGTTTGAGCTCCGACAGCCATTTCCCCAGCTCCTCCGGGCCGTCGGGGTGGCCTTGACCAACTGACACTGCTGCCTTCTTTTCTGTGCTCGCTGTTTCTTGGCCCGCGGGTTCTGTTCTATCGCGGGACGCCTTGGACCGTACCGGCATGCTTTCGAGGGTAGCCCGAATCCACCGGCAGTGCCGGGGCGCAACACTGGGCGCCGCCAAATTGGACCGGAAAAGCACCGGATTTGAAACGGCCGGTCTCTGCAGAGACCGGCCGTTTACCGTGCTATTCCCACTCGATGGTTCCCGGCGGCTTACTGGTCACGTCGAGCACTACCCGGTTGACCCCGTCCACCTCATTGGTGATCCGGTTGGAGATCCGGGCCAGCAGATCGTAGGGCAGCCGCGACCAGTCGGCCGTCATGGCGTCCTCGGACGAAACGGGACGCAGCACGATCGGGTGCCCGTAGGTGCGCCCGTCGCCCTGGACGCCGACACTGCGGACATCGGCCAGCAGCACGACCGGCATCTGCCAGACCTCGTTGTCCAGGCCCGCCGCCGTCAGTTCGGCACGGGCAATGGCGTCGGCCTTGCGCAGCAGGTCCAGACGCTCCTTCGTGACTTCACCGACGATCCGGATGCCGAGGCCCGGCCCCGGGAACGGCTGGCGTCCCACGATTTCGGCCGGCAGGCCAAGCTCCGCACCCACGGCACGGACCTCGTCCTTGAAGAGGGCCCGCAGCGGTTCGACCAGCTCGAACTGCAGGTCCTCAGGCAGGCCGCCGACGTTGTGGTGGCTCTTGATGTTGGCGGCACCCTCGCCGCCGCCGGACTCGACGACGTCCGGGTAGAGCGTGCCCTGGACAAGGAACTTGATCTTTTCGCCATGCGCGGCTGCCTCGGCGATGATCGCCAGCTCGGCTTCCTCAAAGGCACGGATGAACTCGCGGCCGATGATCTTGCGCTTGGTCTCCGGATCGCTGACCCCGGCCAGCGCGCTCTGGAAACGTTCCTGCTCGTTCGCGACGTAGAGCTTGACGCCGGTCGCTGCGACAAAGTCGCGTTCGACCTGCTCTGCTTCGCCTTCGCGCAGAAGTCCGTGGTCCACGAACACGCAGGTCAGCTGGTCGCCGACGGCGCGCTGGACGAGGGCGGCGGCCACTGCGGAGTCCACGCCGCCGGAGAGGCCGCAGATGACCCGGGCGTCGCCGACCTGGGCGCGGATCCGCTCGACCTGCTCCTCAAGGATGCTGCCGGCGTTCCAGTTCGGCTCCAGCTTGGCGCCCTTGAACAGGAAATTCTCCAGGACCTGCTGGCCGTAGGCCGAGTGCTTGACCTCGGGGTGCCACTGCACGCCGTAGAGGCCCTTTTCCTCGTTCGCGAAGGCCGCGACCTCGGCGCCCGCCGTCGTCGCGAGGACTTCAAAGCCCTCCGGCGCCGCGTGCACGGAGTCGCCGTGGCTCATCCACGTGCTCTGGTGCTGGGGCATGCCCGCCAGCACGGACCGGCTCTCGCCAAGGATGGTGGTCTGCGTGGAGCCGTACTCACGCATCCCGGTCTTGTCGACCTTGCCGCCGAGGGCGTTGGCCATGGCCTGGAAGCCGTAGCAGAT
>JBFGBS010000251.1:0-4197 GCA_041567475.1 Arthrobacter sp. | reverse complement strand
GGGACGCCGACGACCGCCGGGATGCCGTACTCCCGGGCCACGACCGCTCCGTGCGAGATGACACCGCCCATCTCCATCACCAGGGCGCCGGCAGTCAGAAACAGGGGAGTCCAGCCCGGATCCGTGGAAGGGACCACCAGGATTTCTCCCGGTTCCAGATGCGCGCCCACAGGGTCCATGATCACCCGGACCTGTCCGCTCGCAGTCCCGGCGGACGCGGGCGTCCCGGCCAGGGCGCCGTCGGCAGTCGCAGCCGCCGTCAGGATCACGGCCTCGACGTCGGTTCCGTCCGAGAGCAGGATCCGGGGAACCCGTCGCCGCTGCAGCTCGCTGCGGTAGACCGCCCTGCGGGCCGCGACCAGGCCGTGGAGATCCGCGCCCCGCAGGCCCACCCGGGCTTCCTCGAAGTCGAGGAAAAAGACATCATCCGCGTGGGCAATGCTGCCGGAACGGGCAAGCTCGGCTCCGACGGCGCTGAGCTGGCGGCGCATTTCGGCGAAGACCAGGATGAAGTAGAACTTCGGCAGCTCCCGCAACCCGCACAACAGGCGGGCCCGGTCCAGGCACAGCTGTACGAGGCGGGCCCGCAGCCGGCTCCGGGCCCGGGCGCGTTCGACCAGGCTGCGGACCCGGGACTCCGCGTGTCCGGCCGCGCGCGCGAATTGCCGGTCCGGAGCCTGTTCGGGGTCCTGCACGTGAAGGTAGTTGGTGATCATGCCGAGGATGTGCTCCGGATCTTCCGACCACCGCGGCATGCCGGGATCGATCTCGGCCACGGCCCGGTGACCATAGCGGGCCAGGAATTGCCGGAGGCCGGACTGGGCCGCCGGCGGGAGACGGCCGCCGAGATAACCGGCGGTCAGCGACGCGGGATCCTGCGCCAGGAAAACCGCCCTGGACTCGGGGTCCGCGCCGATGGCCTGGGCCAGTTGCCATAGTTCCAGGTCCATCTCGGTGGTCACGTTGTGCGGAAGCCCGCGCAGTACCGCCTCAAGCTCCCGCGGCTCGGCGATGCCGCGCAGAAGCCTGCGGGCGAGGGCCAGCATCAGGTAGCCGGCGGCCGGGCCGGGAATACTGGCGAGGCTTACGCCGTCGAACGCCGGATCCAGGATGTGCCGGGCATGCTTGAGCCGGCGCTCCGGGCCGGCCGGCTCGGGCAGGATCAGTTGCAGTTCGAGTTGCTCCCGGTAGTCCTGGGCCCGGCGGAGTTCCGCTTCGGGCCGCAGCGCCGCGATGACCAGGGCCGGAACCAGCTTCAGGGCCAGGACCATGCTGGCAGCAGCGCTGGTGCCGGACGGTTCCGGCGCGGTGGCCGTTGGCCGGGGTGTGCGGGGCCCGTGCGTGGAGACCGCAAATCTTGGATCCGCCAGCAGCGCGGGGAGCAGGGCTGCGGATCGGCCGTCGGCAAGTGGAAGGAGGCGCTCCAGGTAGCGGCGGCCCCACGCGCTGCGGAGGACCGGGGTCAGGTCCACGTACATGCGCAGCCCGGGATAGGTAAACGACCATTTCCCCTTGCGGGCCCCCACTACGTCCAGCGCAGCGATCCCCATCGGGGTAATCGGACGCGTGAGGCCCTGCAGCAGGGAGCCGCACAGGTATACCCGGGTGCCGTCCGGGTTTCCGGGCTCCCGGGTGTCCGCCGCGGCCGGCAGCGGATACAGTGCCGTGATCGGCCGGGACTGTGTCAGCCAGGCCTTGCCGTCGGCATCAATGACCCACTCCACGTCCTGGGGAGCGCCGAACAGCCGTTGGACGCTGCCGGCTGTGGCGGTGAGGTCGATGACCTGGGCGTCGGTCAGCCCGGGTCTCGGCCGGCGCCCGTTCGGTGGCGGTGGCGGTGGTGTGTGCTGCAGGATCCGGCCCGATGCCGTCTCTCTCCGGAAGTGCTCCGGGTTCACGCTGCCGGACACGACGGCGCTGCCCGGGCCGGCGCTGGCGTCGATCACTGTCTCGGTCCGGACCCCGGTGACCGGATTGGCGGTGAAGAGCACCCCGGCCTGTACAGCGGGCACCTGGTCCTGCACCACGACGGCAAGACTGACGGAACGGTGGCTGATGCCGTTCGCGAAGCGGTACATCACCGCCCGTTCCGTCCAGAGCGAGGCCCAGCAGCGGCGGACGGACTGAACCACCGCGTCGCCGCCGGCAATGTTGAGGAAGGAATCCTGCTGGCCGGCGAAACTGGCGAAGGGCAGGTCCTCCGCGGTCGCCGACGACCTGACCGCCACCGGGGCCGACGGGCCCATCGCGGCGTAGGCGGCGCGTAGGGCAGCGTCGACGGCGGCCGGGATCGGTGCGCTCACTATCAGCTCCCGGGCTTGCCGTGCCAGCTCGCCGGCCGTCGGTCCGTCCCCTGCGGTGCCGCCGACCGGCGAACCGCGGCCGGCCATGCTGTCCAATTGCGCCGCCAGCCCGTCCAGTCCCGCGGGGGCAGCCATCCGGTAGGCGGCAGTGGTCAGGGCGAAGCCGGCCGGCACCGGGAACCCTGCAGCCGTGAGCTTGCCGAGGTTCAGCGCCTTGCCCCCCACCAACAACAGGTCCGCGGCGCCCAACGCGCTGAGTTCGAGCACGAGTGGTTCCGGTGCCCTGCGGCCTGCAGAATCCATGTCTGCTCCTAGTGGTCCTGCTCAGCTGCGCTGTCCGCGGGAGGAATCACCACGGGCAGCCGCGCTGGTGTTGCCTGTGCGTTTCACGCTAGACCCCCGCCATGGGCAGTGCAAGGGTCCGCCGCAGGCGTGCCTGCTGCCGGCGTCGAGCACCCCCGTCAGGGCACGAGCAGGACCTTGATGGCGCGCCGCTCATCCATCGCCCGGTAGGCCTCGGGGGCGTCCTCCAACGGCATCACGGCATCAAAGACACGCCCCGGATTGATGCTGCCGGCCAGCACATCGGCCAGCAGTTCCGGGATGTAGGTCCGGGCCGGGGCCATGCCGCCGGCGATGGAGATGTTGGTGTCGAACAGGAAGCGAAGCGGGGCCTCGGCGCCGCCGGTAGGGACGCCGACGAAGCCCAATGCGCCGCCGGGCCGGACGCTGTGCAGCGCCTGCTCCATGGATTCCTTCGTCCCCACGCATTCCAGCACCGAGTCTGCCAGGACGCCGCCAAGCAGCTCGCGGACCTTGGCGACGCCCTCCTCGCCGCGTTCGGCCACAATGTCGGTGGCCCCGAACTCGCGGGCAATCGCCTGCCTGTCCGCGTGCCGGGACATCGCGATGATGCGTTCGGCTCCAAGCCGTTTGGCCGCCAGGACCCCGCAGAGCCCGACGGCGCCGTCGCCCACCACAACCACGGTCCGGCCGGGGCCGACCTTCGCCGAGAGCGCCGCGTGGTGGCCGGTGGCCATAACGTCGGAGAGGGTGAGCAGATTCGCGCGCAGCGCATCGTCGGGGTCGGTGATGCCGGGCACCTTGACCAGGGTGGCTTCGGCCAGCGGCACGCGGACCGCCTGGCCCTGGCCGCCGTCGACGCGCAGGCCCGCGTCGTCCTTGCCGCCCCAGCCGGCGAGGCGGTCACAGGCAACGGTGACGCCGTCCAGGCACTGGGGGCAGTGCCCGCAGCTCACAACGAACGGTGCGATCACAAGGTCGCCGACGGCGAGGGTGCTGACGGCTGCGCCGATACTCTCCACGACGCCGATGAACTCGTGCCCGATCGCGGTGGGCCTGCGGGTGGGCTTCACGCCGCGGTACGGCCAGAGGTCCGAGCCGCAGACGCAGGACGCCGTAACCTTCACGACGACGTCGCTGGGCAGCTGGACCGTGGGGTAGTCGCGGTCCTCGACCCGGATGTCGCCGGGGCCGTGGATGATGGTGGCGCGCATAAAAGCTCCTCAAATTCTCTGCGGTGAACGGGGCCTACGCATCACTAACGGCTGTGAGCCCGCCGGAATTCCCCACCTTTGCCGGCGCAACGACGACGGCGCGCCGCACTTCTGGTGCGACACGCCGTCGTCGGTGTCAAAGGTGGGGAAACCCAGCGGGACCGGGTCAGAGAGCCTCGAGGACGCTGACGTAGTTGGCGATCCCGACGCCGCCCATGTTCTGCACCGCAGCGCGTCGCGGGCCTGCCAGCTGCATGTCGCCGGCGGTGCCGGTCAGCTGCATGGCGGCGATGACGTGCTGGGAGACTCCGGTGGCGCCGACCGGATGGCCCTTGGCCTTGAGCCCGCCGGAGACGTTGACCGGCAGCTTGCCGTCC
>JBFGBS010000250.1:0-4199 GCA_041567475.1 Arthrobacter sp. | reverse complement strand
GCGCTCCTCCGGCCTGGAAATCCCGGAGGAAAACATCTGGACGTCGGCGCTGGCCACGGCGCAGTTCCTGAAGGACCAGGTCCGGGGTTCGGAGTCCGGCAACCGGGCCTACACCATCGGGGAGGCAGGGCTCACCACGGCCCTGCACGAGGCCGGTTTCATCCTCACCGACCAGAACCCGGACTTTGTGGTGCTCGGCGAGACGCGCACGTACTCCTTCGAAGCCATCACCATGGCGATCCGCCTCATTCTCGCCGGTGCCCGCTTCATCGCCACCAACCCGGATGCCACCGGCCCGTCCAAGGACGGTCCCATGCCGGCCACCGGCGCCATCGCTGCCCTGATCACCAAAGCCACGGGGCGCGAGCCCTACATTGTGGGCAAGCCGAACCCGATGATGTTCCGGTCGGCGATGAACCAGATCGACGCTCACTCGGAGACCACTGCCATGATCGGGGACCGGATGGACACCGACATCATCGCCGGCATGGAAGCGGGACTGCACACCGTCCTGGTGCTCAGCGGCATCACCCAGAAAGCGGACATCGCGGCCTATCCGTTCCGGCCCAACCAGATCCTGAACTCCGTCGCGGACCTGAAAAACCAGATCTGACGGGTCCCTGCCTGGCCGCGGTGCATCCGCGGTCAGAAGGCCGTCTTTTTGCCGCCCCGGGAGGGCAGCGGGACGAGTTCGTCCTGCAATTCCTCAATGATGGGCCGGTAGATGGACGGGTTCCAGCCGGGGCTCGCGTGCGCCGGCCGGGCCCCGTCCGTGCGCAGGTCAGCGGAGACCATGTTGGCCTCGAAGGTCAGCGCCCAGGAGTCCCGTGCGGACTCGTAGTCCACCGTCCGGTCCCAGGGGTTCCCGACGAACGCCATTTTGGTTTCGCCCAGCTTGCCCACGAACCGGCTCGGGTCGAAGTGGTAGATGTAGGCGGACTCGGACTGGATTAACACGCTGGACGGGGCGATCGGCGAGAGCTGTTCCATGGTCTGGTCCACAATCTGGGCCCAGCTCCGCTCGTCCTTGTGCAGCACCCGTTCGCCGAGTTCGTAGCCGCCACGCAGAACGGTCGGAAAGCGGAATCCGCTTTCATAGAGGAACACCACCCCCTCGAACCAGCTCTGGTCGAGCACATCCCGCCTGCTGGCCGGGCTGGAGTCGAGGAGGATGAAGGCCACTTCCAGGCCATGGAGCTCCTTGAGGCGGGCGGCCACCTGGGTCGCCAGCATGCCGCCGAAGCTGTGGCCGTAGAAGTAGAGCGTGGTCAGGCCGCGGGCCCGCACGTACTCGATCACGGCGATCACGATCTCGTCGACGTCCAACCCCAGGTTTGAGTACCCGACGGCGGCCAGTTGGCCACGTTTATGCAGCGCCCCGCGCAGGGAGCTGAGGATCCATTGTGATTCTTCCCAGCTCGTCTTGTACCCGGGGAAGAGGATCCAGCTGGCCCGGGGAAAGAACCGCTCCGCGACGTCATCTTGAACCCTGAGGATCTTATTGACCCGGCGCTCGGTCTGCACTTTCCGGGTGAACAACATGTCGGCCGCCAGCAATGACGCGGCGCCCGTGCCGATCAGCAGGCTTCGCCGGGAAAACCGGCGGAGCTCGCCGGCCAGATGCAGCGTGCGGGCCTGGGATTCCCCGGGCCCGGGTACTTCGTCGGATTCAATTTCACGCGGCACAGCTATACCTTAACCACGGCCAGGGGATGATCAGAAACCCGGGACCCGCGGTCCCTTGACCGCGGCGGGCAAACAGGCTCAGACGGCGGCGGCCTGGCCCGGCTCGTCGAAGTGGGTCCGGGGACTGCCGCCGCTGACGGACTGCACCAGCGACGCGGCGATATCGCGGAGCTTGACGTTGCCGTTGCTGGAGGCGCTGGTGAGGATCCGGACGGCTTCCTCCTGGCTGCAGCGGTTTTGTGCCATCACGATCCCGACTGCCATGTCAATGATCGTGCGCGACTCAAGGGTGGCCCGCAGGTTAGTGACGCTGTCGGCGTGCAGGGCGAACCGGACCGCGAGCCGCAGCGCCTGGGAAATTTCGCGGGTGAAGCCGCGGGCCTTCGCCGCGACATCTCCGTCAAATTTATGCGGCGCATCGGAGTAGAGGTTCAGTGCAGCCTGCGCCTCGCCCTGAAGATGGAAGGGCACGGACAACACGGAGCGCAGCCCGTGCGAGGCCACCGCGTTGGCGTAATTGGATCCCCACCGGTGTTCGTCGTGGAGATCCGGGACGTAAATTTCCCGTTCTTCCCTGGCAGCGGTCAGGCACGGTCCCCGGGACAGCGAGTACTGGATCTCATCGACTTCCCGCGCCGAGTCACTGCTCCACCCGATGGTGGCGGCTTTGCGGTCCCGCAGCAACGTGATGCCGCACAGCGCGTCGTCGCCCGATCCAGCCACCTGATGGGCGGAGACCTTCGCAAGTTCATTCAGGAAATCCTGAAAGTCGGAGCTTTCCAGAATGAGGTTCTGAACCTGGTCGATGGCGCTGGGGGGTTTGTCATGGCCGGTCCCAGGCCCGCGAGTAAGAGGCTGTTCGTGCGGGAGCATGGCGCTATTCTCCGGGGTCAAATTCTTGCGGGTGTAGGCCAATAATAATTCACCTGCCTACACCCGTCCACACGCCGGAACGGCCTAGGCGAGGCCGAGCTCGTCCTTGCCGAAGGCGAAGAGGTAGGGGACGCCGGCTTCTGCTTCGATCTTTTCCTTGGCGCCGGTGGCCCGGTCCACGATCACGGCGACAGCGACCACGTTGCCCCCGGCTTTGCGGACGCCTTCGACGGCGGCGAGCGCGGAACCACCCGTTGTGGAGGTATCTTCCAGCACCAGGACGTCGCGGCCCTCGACCGAGGGGCCCTCCACCTGCCGGCCCATGCCGTAGGACTTCTGGGCCTTGCGGACCACAAAGGCGTCCACGGGGCGCCCGGCGTCGACGGCGGCGTGCATCACGGCGGTACCAACCGGATCCGCCCCCATCGTGAGGCCGCCGGCGCACTCAAAGCCGATGCCGGCGTCGTCCAGCAGGGACAGCATGACCTGGCCGACCAGTTTGGCTGCCTCGTGGTGCAGGGTGATCCGGCGCAGGTCGATGTAGTAGTCCGCCTCGGCGCCGCTGGAGAGGATGACCTTGCCGCGCACGACGGCCAGTTCCTTGATCAGTTCCAGCAGGCGGGCACGGGCGGCGGCAGCGTCAACTGCGGAAGGGGTGGTGGAAGTCATGGGAACCAGTTTAGTGGCTGCTCCGCGGTGGGTCCGTAGATGTCGGGCGGCGCCGGGCATGTGGCGGCCGGCAGCGCGGGAACCGCCGTCCGGGCCTTTCTGCTCTGGGCACGGCGGCCTGACGGGAGTCCGATGGAGGTATGGCGGCAGGAACCGAACCATCAACCCGTTGGCCCGCGATCCACAAGGACGTAGCAGGATTCCGGACCCGGCCGAACCTAGTGGACTACGACGCGGCATGCGCCGGATTCTCCTGGGCCGAGGCCCGGCACGGGCTGGCCGGACTGCCCGGCGGCCGGGGCGTCAACATCGCCTACGAGGCCGTGGACCGGCATGCGGCGGGTGGTCGCGCAGGCGTCGAGGCCTTGCGGTTCATCCGTGCCGACGGGACCACGCATTCGCTGACCTACGCGGAATTGGCCGAGCAAACCAACCGGTTCGCCGGGGTGCTCCGCGGCCTCGGGATCGGCCGCGGGGACCGGGTCTTTTCGCTCGCCGGCCGCAGCCCGGCACTGTATGCAGCGGTGCTCGGCACGCTGAAGAACGCCAGCGTCTTCTGCCCGCTGTTCGCCGCCTTCGGCCCGGAGCCGGTACGGCAGCGCCTGCAGCTGGGCTCCGGCCGGGTCCTGGTGACGACACGGGCGCTGTACCGCAGGAAGGTCGCGCAGCTGCGCGAATCGCTTCCGGACCTGCGCCACGTCCTGCTGACCGACGCCGACGGCAGCCCCGAACCCGGCACCCTGGACCTCGCGGCCCTGATGCGCGAGGCCACCGCCGACGGCGGGATCACGGCGACCGGTCCGGAGGACATGGCCCTGCTGCACTTCACAAGCGGCACCACCGGCACCCCGAAAGGGGCCGTCCATGTGCACGACGCCGTGACGGCCCACCATTCGACCGGCGCCTTCGCCCTGGACCTGCACCCCGGGGATATCTACTGGTGCACGGCGGATCCCGGCTGGGTGACCGGC
>JBFGBS010000249.1:0-4217 GCA_041567475.1 Arthrobacter sp. | reverse complement strand
TATCTCTCCCGGCTCCGCCGCAAGCGGGCGATCCCGGACATCCCGGTCTACCTGAACAGCCCCATGGCCATTGACGCCTCCGACATGTACCAGCGCCATCCGGAGGAGCACCGGCTCCCGCCGGAAGACTACGAGGGAATGTACAAGGTGGCCACGCTGACCCGCACGGCGGACGACTCGAAGCTGCTGAACCTCCGTGGCGGCCCCATGGTCATCATCTCCGCCAGCGGCATGCTCACGGGCGGCAGGATCCTGCACCACATCTCCGCCTACGGCTCCGACCCGAACAACGCCATCATCCTTAGCGGCTACCAGGCCGCCGGCACCCGCGGCGCCGCGCTCGCCGCCGGCGTGCGGGATCTGCGCATCTACGGGGATGATGTTCCCATCCGTGCGGACGTCATCCAACTGGACAGCCTGTCAGCGCACGCCGACGCGGACGGCATTCTCGCCTGGATGAAGGCTGCAGGCACCGCCCCGCGCATGACCTACATCACCCACGGTGAGCAGGACGCCTCGGACGCCTTGCGGCTCCGGATCAAACACGAACTCGGCTGGCGGGCCAGGGTGCCCGAACACCTTGAAAAGATCTCCATCGAGGAGCCGCGATGACACCCGGCACCGACCTGAGGCGTTCCGTGCTGCGAGAGATCCACAGCCTCGCCCGGCCGTTGAAAACCGACCGGGACCTCGACGGGCTCGTCCGGCGCACCAAGGGGTGCCGGTTCGTGGCGATCGGCGAGGCCACCCACGGAACCCACGAGTTCTATACCTGGCGGAACACGCTGAGTAAACGGCTCATCGAGGAAGAGGACTTCACCTGGATCGGTGTGGAAGGCGACTGGCCCGATTGCTGGCGCATCAACCGATGGCTCCGCGGTGACAGCGGCCACGGGGAGCAGGGCGTGCACTCCCTGCTCGCAGGATTCGAGCGCTGGCCCACGTGGCTCTGGGCAAACGAGGAAGTGGCTTCCTTCCTGGACTGGCTGCGCGGGTGGAATGCCCAGCGGCCTGCGCACCGGCGGGTCGGCTTCTATGGGCTGGATGTCTACTCCCTCTGGGACTCGTTGCGCGAAATCATCGGCTGGCTGGCATCAAACGTCCCCGACTCGGTCCCGGCCGCCCTGCGCGCCTGGCAGTGCTTCCTGCCCCACCATGAGGACCCGCAGCAGTACGCCTGGAGTACGCGGCTCGTGCCCCCATCCTGCGAAGCGGACGTCGTTGACCTCCTCACCAGGGTCAGAAGCAGGACTTCCAGCCCGGGCCAGCGAACCGACGAAGCCTTCGACGCCGTCCAGAACGCCGAGGTCGCTGCGAATGCGGAGGCCTACTACCGCACCATGATCCGCGGTGACAGGCAGTCCTGGAATGTGCGGGACCACCATATGGCGGACACGGTCGACCGGCTCAGCCGACACCTGGGACCCGGTTCGAAGGGGCTCATCTGGGAACACAACACGCATGTGGGGGATGCCCGGGCCACACGGATGGCGCAGGACGGCCTGGTCAACATCGGACAGTTGCTGCGCCAACGGCATGCCAGCGAAGGGGTCATGCTCGTGGGCCTGGGCTGCCACCGGGGCACGGTGCTGGCGGCCGACACGTGGGGCAGCCCCGAACGCATAGTGCCAGTGCCGCCAGCACGACCCGGAAGCCACGAGGACTTCCTGCACGAGGCCCTCGGTGCCCCGGCGGTCCTGACCTTCGGTGAGGACCGGTCCGGCCCGTGGCTCTCGGCCTGGCTGGGCCACCGGGCAATCGGTGTGGTCTACCACCCGGACCGGGAACACGGAAACTACGTGCCGACCCGGATGGGGGCCCGCTACGATGCCCTGATCTGGCTGGAGCACACGTCGGCGCTGCGCCCCGTACACCGGGAGCCGCCGCCCCGGGAGCACGAATTCGAGACAGCTCCCAGCGGATTCTAGGCGCCCGAAACGGGCCGGGGGCTGCAAGACCTAGCCGATGAGGGGCTTAAGGCACTAACGTATGAGCCGATAGCCGGGAACACTGAAGTCGGCAGCCGGCCTGTGCCGCCCGGACCGTACGGTCCAAGGAACACGCGACGGAAAGAGCAGGATTCAGCATGAGCAAACCCATCGTTGTCGGTATCAATGGATCGGCGGGAAGCGATGCCGCCCTGTCCTGGGCCCTCGACCGCGCCGCTGAACGCAACCTGCCGGTTCTGATCATGCATGCCACCGATGACCGGTGGATCACCCGGGACATCCAAAACCGCGAAATGCTCCGGGAAGCCGGGCTTGACCTGCTCCAAAAGGCCGAGGCCGTCGCCCGTGAAAAGGCAGCAGGCGTCAAGGTCGAGAGCCAGCTCCGGCATGGCAGCGCGGCCGCGGCGCTGCGCGAGGCTTCGGCCGGCGCCTCGATGGTAGTAGTCGGTGTGCACAACAAGCACTGGCTGGACGGCGGCCCGCTCACGGACCGCGCCCTGCAGGTGGTGTCGGCCTCGGACTGCCCGGTCGCCGTCATCCCGCCCGGGCCGCAGGCTGGCCACACCGGGGTCGTCGTTGGCGTCGATGGCTCTGAAGAGTCGCTCCAGGCTGTTGTCATCGCGGCCGCCGAGGCGGACCACACCGGGGACGAACTCACGGTGGTCCATGCCTTCCCGCCCGCCGACCGATGGGTGAAGGACACCATGCCCGACGGCCGCCTGACCGAGACCGTCATCGCCGAGGACCGGATCGTGCTCTCCGAATCCGTCGCGGGCCTGACGGACAAGTATCCGGACCTGGTGGTGCATCAGGAGCTCGAGACGTACAAGGAACCGGCCAAGGCGCTTGTGGACGCTGCCGCCAAGGCGCGGCTCCTGGTCATTGGAAGCCGCGGCCGCGGCGGCTTTTCCCGGCTCGTGCTGGGTTCCACGGCGCACGCCGTCCTCCTGAACGTACCCTGCCCCACCATCGTGACGCGGCTGGAGAAGGTCAAGCACAACGCGTAACGCGCAGCGTCCGCGACGGCCGGTGACCTTGAGGCCGGCCCGGGCCGGTGGGACGATGTAGCGGTGGACGACCTCTTCGACCTCGTCGGGCACTTCTGGTGGCTCGTGTTTCCGCTGAGCGGACTGCTCGGCGGGTGGGCGAGGTCCTGGTCGAGGGCCAGCGAGCGCCGGCACCGCCGTCGCGTGGAGCTCTATAAGCTCCAGCACCAGGAGTCGCAGGCCGAGGAGGCGCACCAGGCCGCGGCCGGTTCGCTGCTGGTGGCGCACGACGCCGTGAACCGGCGCTGGCTCGACTACGAGCTCGACGTCGGCAAGCTCATTGACTTTCCGGTCATGACGGATGTCCGGGAACCCCTCACGGTCGCTTTCCTCCGGGCCAAGCGGCAAGCCGATGGCCTGCGGCCCGACGCCGGCGAGACTGTCCCGCCGACCCGGCTCAGGGAGTACCGGGACGCCGTGCACGGCTACGAGGTCGCCTTCGACGTCGCCGAACGCGAAGCGATCCGGATCCGGGACAGCAAATTCGCCGGACCGGAGCGCCGGCGCCTGGAAGTCGCCCGCAAACTCCTCAGGATCGCTGCCGACGCCGCCGCCACCCCGGCCGAGCGCCAGACGGCCTACAAGCGGGCGAAACGCGAGCTGGACGGGCTCATCGTCCTGCCTCCGCAGACCCAGGCCGCACTCGAACGGAGCATTGCGTCCACGCTCGACGCCGGGGACCGCCCGGATTCCCGCCACAACTGATACCGGCGACGGGTCCGGGGCCGGGGCAGACCCGGGCCGCGCTCCGCGGGGTGGGAAGGACGGCGCGGAATGGCTACGCTTGGCCCATGGCAGGTTTCCAGTACTTTGTGGCGTCTTCCCTGGACGGATTCATCGCCACCGCCGATGACAACCTTGACTGGCTGTTGGAGTTCGACGGGTTCGAGGGCGGCCGGGAAAGCTATGACGCGTTTATCGCCGGCATCGGCTGCGTCGTGATGGGCGGTGAAACCTACGCCTGGCTGCGGAAGCACCAACCCGATGAGTGGCCATATCCGGGCATGCCCTGCTGGGTCTTTACGCACCACGAGCACTCGGCGCCGAAAGGCGCCGACATCACCTTCGCGCGCGGACCGGTCGAGGAGTTTGTTCCCGATCTCGCCGCGGCGGCAGGTGAGCGGAACGTGTGGATCGTCGGCGGGGGAGTCCTCGCGGCACAATTCGCCGACGCAGGGGTGCTGGACGAGCTCATCATTTCGATCATTCCCGTGATGCTCGG
>JBFGBS010000248.1:0-4220 GCA_041567475.1 Arthrobacter sp. | reverse complement strand
GGCTGCCGGTGACCGTGTCCAGCACGGCACCGGCAGCCGCCACTCCCGACTTCCGCTCGACCCCTCCTCAACGCAGCTGAAGGACCCTATGGACGTCATCTTTGAAAATCTCCCGGCCTACGGGGAGGGCTTTCTCCGAACCCTGTTTCTCGCCGTGGTCTCCGGCATCATTTCCCTGATTGTCGGCACCCTGCTGGCAGCAGCCCGGGTATCCCCGGTCGCGGCCCTCCGCGGGTTCAGCATGTTCTACGTCGAAATCGTACGGAACACGCCCCTGACCATCGCCTTCTTTTTCGCGGCGATCGTCCTGCCGCGCCTGGGCGTCACGTTCCAGCAGTTCGAAGTGGCCGCCATCATCGCCCTGAGCGCCTACACTTCGGCGTTCATCGCAGAGGCCGTCCGTTCCGGCGTCAACAGTGTCCCCGTCGGGCAGGCCGAAGCCGCCCGCAGCATCGGCATGAGCTTCGGGCAGGTACTCTCCTACATCGTGCTCCCCCAGGCGCTGCGGACCGTGATCCCGCCGTTGATCAACATCCTGATCGCCCTCGTGAAGAACTCCTCGGTTGCCGGCGCCTTCTTCGTCCTCGAGCTGTTCGGCTACGGCAGGCAGCTGGCGAACACCAACAGCGACCAGGTCCTGTGGGTCCTGATCGGCGTCGCGATCTTCTATCTGCTCATCACGGTCCCGCTCGGCATCCTGGCCGCCCGGGTTGAACGAAAGGTGGCGATCGCCCGATGACGTCTGTTCTCTACGATGTCCCCGGGCCTAAGGCCCGCCGCTTCTCGTTGATCGCCTCCGTTCTCGGGGCGCTCCTCATCGCCGGACTGCTCGCACTCGCCATCGTGACCCTTGCTACGCAGGGCATCTTCGAAGCGCGGCGCTGGGAAATTTTCGGCAACCCCGATGTCTGGAAACTCATCGGCGACGGCCTCGGCGCCACGTTGACGGCAGCCGCCGTTGCCGCCGTCATCGCGTTCCCGCTGGGGCTCGTCATCAGCCTCCTGCGCATCTCCCTGGTCCCGGCGATCCGCATCCCGATCCGGGTGGTCCTGGAATTCCTGCGCGGCATGCCGGTCGTGCTGATGATGTTCTTCGTCCTGCTCGTGTTCGGGACCAGCTCATACGTCGCCGTCGTCGCCGGACTCGTGCTGTACAACGCCGCGATTTTCGCCGAGATCATCCGCGCCGGTGTCCAGTCGCTGCCCAAGGGCCAGCGCGAGGCCGGCCTCGCGATCGGCCTGACCAGCTTCCAGTCCCGGCTGTTCGTTGAGCTGCCGCAGGCCATCCGAAGGATGCTTCCCTCGCTCGTGGCCCAGCTCGTGGTGCTGCTCAAGGACACCTCCCTGGGCTACATCGTCGCCTACGGTGAACTCCTGCGTGCGGTGCAGGTCATGGCGGACTTCCTCGGCCCGCAGTTCCTCTTCCCGATCTTCTTTGTCGCTGCCGCGATCTACATCCTGATCAACCTGGCCGTGTCCCGGCTGGCGATCTGGCTGGAACGCCGCGGGTCGAAGAAGGCCGCGGGCGGAGTGGCGCACGCCGAACTGGAGCCCGATCTCGACGCTCCCAACGATCCGCTGACCAAGGACAAGCCGGGCGCCTGATAGCACCCGCTGAACACGTAAGGTCCGGAACCCGTCAGGGTTCCGGACCTTACTTGTTCCTGCCGCGCTGTCCTGCGGTGGTTTCCTGCGGCGCTTTCCTGCGGCGTCAGGCGGCGAGCCAGTCCCGCAATGCGCGCAGGCACTCCCGGATCGCGTCCGCCTCAACGTGTTCGTTGTCCTTGTGGGCCAACAGCGCATCGCCGGGGCCGAAGTTGACGGCCGGGATCCCGAGTTCGCTGAACCGGGCAACATCGGTCCAGCCGTATTTGGGTTTCGGTTCTGCCCCCACGGCGGCCACGAACGACGCGGCCGCGGGATGGTTCAACCCCGGCCGGGCCCCGGCCGCGGCGTCGGTGCGGATGAGTTCGAAGCCGGCCAGGAGCTCCCGTACATGGGCCTCCGCCTCGTCCGGGGTCTTGTCCGGGGCGAAACGGTAGTTGATCTCGACAACACACCGGTCCGGGATGACGTTGCCGGCGGTGCCGCCGTTGATCTTCACGGCGTTGAGGCTTTCCCGGTAGTCGAGCCCGTCCACGTTGATGGTCCGGGGCTCGTACGCGGCCAGGCGGGCCAGGATCGGTGCGGCGGCATGGATTGCGTTGCTGCCCATCCAGGCCCGGGCCGAGTGCGCGGCTTCCCCGAGCGTGATTGCCTGGAACCGCATCGTGCCGTTGCAGCCGCCCTCAACCGTCCCGTCGGTCGGCTCAAGCAGGATCGCGAAATCACCGCCGAGCAACGCGCCGTGGTTCCGGACCAGCCGCCCCAGCCCGCTCTTGATGGCTTCGACTTCCTCATGGTCGTAAAAGACGAACGTGACATCCTTGTCCGGCTCCGCACCGCCGTCGAACAAGCCGGCGGCGAGCGCCAGCTGCACCGCAACCCCGCCCTTCATGTCGGTGGCACCCCGGCCGAAAAGGACGCCCTCGCCGGGTGTGCCGGAGGGCCAGAAGCAGGGCACGGTGCCGAGTGAGCCGTCCGTTACCGGCAGCGGCACGGTATCGAGGTGCCCGGCCAGGATGACCCGTTCGGCCCGGCCCAGGTTGGTGCGGGCGATGATCGAATCGCCGTCGCGGACCAGCTCCAGCTGCGCGATGGCGCGCAGGGCCAGTTCCACGGCGTCGGCCAGTTCGGTTTCGGCGCCGGAGACGCTGTTGATGTCGATCAGGTCTGCGGTGAGCAGGGCGACATCCTTGCGGAGGTCCAGTCGGGCGGGTACACGGGAGGCGGGGGTCAGGGCAGTCACGGTTCCACTGTATCGGCTGCCCTCCCCCGGTGACCTGCCGCCGTCGCCGTGAAACGTCACGGACATCACACGCCCGCCGGGTCACGAGCGCGTCGCCGGTTACAGCACGCCCGGGTGCCCTCGTTAGAATTGGGCCATGACTGAAACCGCTGCTGCTTCCACTGTGCCCGCCGACGCCCGCTCCGCCTATGGATACGGGGTGGCGACTGTGTCCACCCGCAACGGCGACGCCACCGTCCTCGATGTCTGGTTCCCGGCGCCCGCGCTCGGCACCGCCGCCTCGACCCTCTCGGATGTGGCCAACGCCGACCAGGCGCTGCATGACATCGCAGCGAACGGCGCCGACCCGGACCGCGGCACCGAGCAGCAGGTCATCTTCGCGCAGATCAACCTCGACGAATCCCCGGCGGACACGGCCGACGCCTACCTCCGCCTGCACTTGCTCTCCCACCGGCTGGTCCGGCCCAACACCATCAACCTCGACGGCATCTTCGCCAAGCTCCCCAACGTGGTCTGGACCAACTTCGGCCCCGCCGCCGTGGACGGGTTTGAGCTGACCCGGGCGCGCCTGCGCAAGCGCGGCGCCGTGACGGTCTTCGGCGTCGACAAATTCCCGCGGATGGTGGACTACGTGGTTCCGTCCGGGGTCCGGATCGCCGACGCCGACCGCGTCCGGCTCGGCGCGCACCTGGCCGAAGGAACCACGGTGATGCACGAAGGTTTCGTGAATTTCAACGCGGGCACCCTCGGCACCTCGATGGTCGAGGGCCGCATTTCCGCCGGCGTTATTGCCGGTGACGGCACCGACGTGGGCGGCGGCGCGTCGATCATGGGCACCCTCTCCGGCGGGGGCAAGGAAAAGATCGCCCTGGGCGAGCGGGTACTGCTCGGCGCCAACTCCGGGGTGGGCATCAGCGTCGGTGACGATTCCGTCGTGGAGGCAGGCCTGTACGTGACGGCCGGGACCCGGGTCCGGGTCATCGGGCCCCGGGACGCCGACGGCGAGGATACCACCCGGATCGTCAAGGCCGTGGAACTCTCCGGCGTCCCCAACCTGCTCTTCCGCCGCAACTCCACGACCGGAGCCGTTGAGGTCCTCCCCCGCCAGGGACAGAGCGTTGAATTGAACGCGGCCCTCCACGCGAACTGATACCCCGGAAAATGACGGGTCCGGCCGGGTCCGAAGGAAAGTAGTCTCGTGGCCCGTAGAAGGAGCCGGCGCCGCCGGTCCGCGCTCGTGCTCACAGCCGTCCTGGTTACGGCCGTAGCCGGGACGGCGGCGGTGTTCGTCCACCGCTCGGGCGTGCTGGTCTCGGAAGGATGCACCGCCGTCGCCGGCAGCCTGTCCGCCGACCTGGCCACCGATCAGGCC
>JBFGBS010000247.1:0-4225 GCA_041567475.1 Arthrobacter sp. | reverse complement strand
CTTCTGTTGGGGTTACTTGGTGTCGTTGGAGGAAAGTTTTTGGGAGCGCTGGCAGTCCTGGCAGATGCCCTGGTACATCACATCAGCGATCTGGATGGTCATCGGCTTGGCGTTGTCGTCCCAGTGCGGGGTCAGGCAGGGTGCGTGGCCGACGGCGCAGTCCACGTCCTCGACGCGGCCGCAGCCGATGCAGACGGCATGGTGGTGGTTGTCGCCCACCCGCGTCTCATAGAGGGCCGGGGAATGCGGGGGCTCGAAGCGGCGCAGCATCTGCAGGTCGGTCAGGTCGCCGAGGACCACGTAGACGGACTGGGCGGTG
Source organism: Arthrobacter sp. (assembly GCA_041567475.1). GTDB lineage: Bacteria > Actinomycetota > Actinomycetes > Actinomycetales > Micrococcaceae > Arthrobacter. The sequence goes on along the minus strand of JBFGBS010000247.1, from coordinate 3,906 downwards.
AGTTCGGGCAGTTCCTGCCGGGCGGCGGCAAGGATGGCCTCCGCGGGGGAATGCGGATGATGCTCGACGGCGGTCAGCACGGCCAGGCGCTGCTTCGTGACCCGGCGGCCGTGGGCGCGCAGGGCCGCGGCCCATGCCTCGTGGGTGCCCAGGGTATCCGTCATGCCCCCATTCAACCACTTATTATGATTAGGTCACAATAAGGCGAGGCTAAGTACGGCCCGGCCGCCCGGGCGCAGGCAGTCCGGCTTCCCGGGCCACGACGCGCGGAACCCGGTTCCTTCGCGATTCGTTTCCGAAATAACGCAGAAGTGTCGCCGCAGGCCATGGCATCGGGAGGATCAGTGCACAAGCACTACAACGGACTGAAAACCGCCGCCCTCTTCGGCGTACTGTGGGCCGTGCTGCTGGGCTTGGGGGCCGTGATCGGCACCGGAATGCGCAGCTCCGCGCCCATCTGGATCATGGCCCTGATCGGCGTCGGCACCACGGCCTATGGCTACTGGAACAGCGACAAGATCGCGATCCGGGCCATGCAGGCCTCCCCGGTGACGGAGGCGCAGGCCCCGGAGCTGTACCGGATCGTCCGCGAATTGTCAGCCCGGGCGGGGCAGCCGATGCCACGGATTTATCTCTCGCCCGCCATGACGCCCAACGCCTTCGCCACCGGCCGGAACCCGGAGAACGCGGCGGTCTGCTGCACCGCGGGCCTGCTCCGGCTGCTGGACGCCCGGGAGGTCCGGGGCGTGCTGGGGCATGAGCTGATGCACGTGTACAACCGTGACATCCTGACCGCCTCCGTCGCGGCCGCCGTCGCCGGGGTGATCACCTCGGCGGGGCAGTTCATGCTGTTCTTCGGCGGTTCCCGGCGAAGCTCGAACCCGCTGGCGATGATCGCCATGGCGCTGCTGGCACCGTTCGCGGCATCGCTGATCCAGATGGCCATTTCACGGACCAGGGAGTACGACGCCGACGAGGACGGGTCCACGCTTACCGGCGACCCGCTGGGCCTCGCCTCCGCCCTGCGCAAGATCGAGCAGGGCGTGCAGCTCGCGCCGCTGCCGCAGGACCAGAAACTGGTCAACGCCTCGCACCTGATGATCGCCAACCCGTTCCGCGGCGGGGCGATGGTGAAACTGTTCTCCACGCACCCGCCGATGACGGAGCGGATCGGCCGGCTCGAACGGATGGCCGGACGCCCGCTGGGCTGAACCCGGACCTGCGGTGGTCCGCCGGTCTCAGCTGAGCGGCGTCGTCAATTCCCGGGGACGCCCAGCGTCCGGGCGTAGCAGACCGAGAGCGGCTCGCCGCGATAGGGTCCGAAGTTGGGGATGAGCCGGTAGCCCTCGCGTTCGTAGAAGCGGATGGCGTCCGGTTGCTCCGTGCCGGTTTCCAGCAGCAGCTCACCCACCCCGCGCCGCACGGCCTCGGCCTCCAGTGCGCGGAGCACGGCCGTGGCGGCGCCGCCGCCGCGGCTCGCCGGCAGCACATACATGCGTTTGATCTCCGCGGACCCGCGGTCCGCAGAAGCACCCTCGAGGAGGCGCAAGGCCCCGCAGCCCACGGCCGTCCCCGCGCCATCCCGGGCGACCACAAATACGGCGATGTCATCCGCCGTCGGTGGTGAACCCGGTTCGTGGTCGTCGCTGCCGTAGCGGGCATCGAGTTCCGCGCGCTGCGCGCGGCGGAGGGCCTCACCCTCGGGCGAGGCCCATGCCTCGGGCGCGACGGTGATGCTTACGGCCCCTGCGTGCCGTGCCGGCCCTGCCGTCACGGCTAGCTGCGGAAGTTCACGAACTGCAGGTCGGCTTCGTCGAAGCCCTTCAGCAGCGTCATGGTCTCCTGGAGGTCGTCGCGGGACTTGGACGTTACCCGCAGTTCGTCGCCCTGGATCTGTGACTTCACGGACTTGGGGGCCTCGTCGCGGATGAGCTTGTTGATCTTCTTCGCGAGGTCCTGGGCGATGCCCTCCTTGATGGTGGCCTCCAGGCGGAATTCCTTGCCGGAGGCGTAAGGTTCGCCCGTATCCAGCGACTTCAAGGAGATGCCGCGGCGGATCAGCTTGGACTGCAGCACGTCGAGCACGGCGAGGACCCGTTCCTCGGAGTTGGCCTTCATAAGGATCTTCTCGCCGCTGAAGTCGACCTCGGCGCCGACGCCCTTGAAATCGTAGCGCTGGACGAGTTCTTTCTGGGCCTGGTTCAGCGCGTTCGCGACTTCCTGCTTGTCTACCTTGCTGACGACGTCGAACGTGGATTCGCCTGCCATGGCTGTCCTCCTGATGGTTGTTGGGGGCCTTCCGAAAAGGCCGTGATGACTGTCTTCCAGACTAGTACGGATGCTCCGGAAGTGTAGGCCTGCCCGGGCGCTGCGCTTCACAGGCCACACAAAGGTGTGCCATGGCGCAGCCGAAGCTTCGCACGCGAGGATTGCAGAGGTTGGAAGAGCCGCCCGAAAGGTACAAGACATGAGCCAGAAAGCCATCCGTTACATCACCCGTTCCACTGCCGCCGCCGCAGGCGGTCTCGCCGCGGCCGCGCTGGCGGCGTCCATCGTTCTCAGCCCGGTGGCCGACGCCTCGGTGCGGCTGGACGGCGTCCACGCGGATCTGGCCCGTGCGGTGCAGCTGAACCAGGTCACCGCAGAGCAGGCTGCGCGGTTCGAAGCGAGGATCGCCGGCAGCATCCTCGGAGAAGCCTGAGAATCCGGGGTTTTTGGGCCCCCGAGGCGCCGATTCGATTCTTCGGCAGAAGTTCTGTAAAGTTGTCTTGCCCGCGGTTACCGGAAGCGGAACAGACTGAAAATGTCCGTTCTGAACATGGCAGCCGCGAGTGATCTTCTTTCGAAGTTCGGCAGATTACCCGAGCGGCCAAAGGGGGCTGACTGTAAATCAGCTGGCAACGCCTACGGGGGTTCGAATCCCTCATCTGCCACCCACGGGAAAACCCCGGAACCACTGGTTCCGGGGTTTTTCTTTGTCTCCGGCCGGTCGTCGGGCTCCTGCCGGACGGCGTGCACGCCGGGCCGCAGGATCCGGGCGCGCGTGGCGTCCGGTCGCCGCGGAGGCCGGGGAGTATGGTTAGGCCGTTCACCTTGAACACCGGCTGTGGGGAGCCTGTCATCAGCCAGAAGGAGCTCTCTTGAAATCGTTCGCATGTGGCGACGTCGTACCCGGTTGCGAAGCGCGCTGGGTCTGCAGTACCGAGGATGAAGTGCTGGCCGGTGTTGGTGCGCACGCCGCCGCGGTCCACGGCCTCACCGAAGTCCCTGCGGAACTGGTGGAGTCGGTCCGCCGGGCCATCGTCACGGCTTGATCCCCCCGGCAGGCGGCCCGTTGCCCCGGTCCGCGGCGCCGGCCGCCCCGGACTGGGGCACGCAGTTGGCGGCCGCCTGCCGCGGCGAGGGCCTCGCCGCGGCGTACCAGCCGATCATCGACACGGTGCGCGGGACCGTCGTCGGTTTCGAGGCGCTCGCACGGTTTCCCGGCTACGCCGAAAAAAATCCGGAGGTGTGGTTCGCTACGGCCCGGACGCATGGAATGGCCGAGCAGCTGGAGGCCGCCGCGCTGCGGACTGCCCTCACGGAACGGGCCAATCTGCCGGCCAACTGCTTCATGACGCTCAACGTCTCGCCGGACCTGCTGGCCACGGAGAGCGTCCGCGAAGTATGGCGCAACGCAGGGAACCTTGCCGGACTCGTCATTGAACTGACCGAGCAGACGCCCATCGAGTCCTACGTGGAATTGGAACCGGACCTCAACCAGCTTCGTGCTGCGGGGGCCATGATCGCCGTCGACGACGCCGGCGCCGGTTACGCCGGGCTGCGGCACCTCCTCACGCTGCGGCCGGCCCTGATCAAGATCGACCGCGCACTGGTCCAGGACGTGGACCGGGACGAAGCCAAACG
>JBFGBS010000246.1:0-4225 GCA_041567475.1 Arthrobacter sp. | reverse complement strand
GTCCCGCAGCCGCGAGGCTGCGGGACGCCACCTTCACTTGGTCGACTAGACGATGGCTGCGCGGAGTTCCTTGGCTGCCAGGGCCGGGTCGGCTGCGCTGTAGATGCCACCGCCGACGACGGCGACGTCTGCACCGGCGCGCTGGACGGCTTCGATGGTGCGCAGGTTCACGCCGCCTGCCACGGAGAAGGGCACGCGGGCTTCTTCTCCGGCGCTGAGCAGCCCGTTCAGGTCGTAACCGGGCAGGGCCTGCTCGTCCAGACCGGCGTGCATCTCTACGAACTTGGCTCCCATTGCGCGGGCTTCCTTGGCGCGGGTCACTTTGTCGGCCACGCCGATGAGGTCGACGACGACGCCCTTGTTGTGGGCCTTGGCTGCTTTGACGGCGCCGGCGATAGTGGAGTCGTCGGCTGTCCCGAGCACGGAAACCAGATCGGCGCCTGCCTTGAAAGCGATGTCGGCTTCAAGTTCGCCGGCGTCCATGGTCTTCATGTCAGCAAAAACGATCTTGTCCGGGTGCGCCGTCTTGACGGCAGTGACGGCCGAGAGTCCGGCAGCTTTGATCAAGGGGGTGCCGAGCTCGATGATATCGACGTACTCGGCGACCTTGCCGGCCAGTTCGAGGGCGTCTTCGACCGTGAGGAGGTCCATGGCTACCTGGAGTTTCATGATGTTATTTCCTTCTGTAGGGAACTGCGGTGGGTGTGGAAAAGTGGAAGTCTCGGTTATTCGAGGTTTGCGTGCCTGAGCCAGAGCTGTTCGGCCGGTTCATCGGCGTTTTCCCACAGCGACTGGAAGAGGGCCTCGGTGGCCAGGAAAAGTACCTGTTCAAACAGGGACCCGGAATACTGGCGGGATACGCTGGAGCCGTGATCGGTCTTCTGCGCGGCCGGGATGATCACCAGCGCGTCGGCAAGTCCAGCGAGCGGTGAATCCGGGTTGGTGGTGAACGCGGCAATTCGCGCCCCGGCCTTCGCCGCTGTTTCCGCCGACTTGACCACTCCGGAGGTCGTCCCCGATCCGGAGGCGACAAGCAGCAGGTCCCCGGAAGTGATAGCAGGGGTGGTGGTGTCACCGGCGATGTGGACATTCAGGCCCAGATGCATGAGCCTCATGGCGGCCATGCGCAGGACCAGGCCGCTTCGGCCGGCACCGGCGACGAAAACCCGGCCGGTCTGGCCGAGGTGACCGGCCAGGCCGGCCATCTCCTGCTCGTCGATTTTGGCTGCCGTGTCGGCGATCTCGTCCCTGACGAGGGACATGTTGCGGACAATGTCATCTGTGGAGCTGTACACGGTGCGCGTGGCGTTTGCTGTCGGATTCACGATCTCTCCCTTCGATTCGGCCACCGGCCGTTGTGGCCGAATGGGTGCTTTCTGGTTGAGATCCATAATCCCGAAGTAAACGGGCGGGGGTAACACTGTTTTCTGACGGTTTTACCTACCCTTTAGGATTGGTTAAGTGCGCAGGCGGCCAATCCACCGCCGCGATGCGGCTAAGTTGAGGGCGCAGTCGCAGCTGAAGTTTGCGGAATTAGCCCGAAAAGTCTCTGTAAAGCACCAAAAGTCCCCAAAGTCCTTCGCAAGCTGACTAATATGGACAAGAACCGTTGCCCATCATTGGAGCGCAGACTCTTGGCCCCGCCAACTTCATTCCAGTCGCAGATATACCGGTCGTTGCCGGAAATCGAGAGGGCCGATGCGATTGTCGCCAGAATTTCCAAGGCCATCGCCCTCGGGCTGCTCAAAGTCGGGGAACGCTTGCCGCCTGAGGCGGCGCTCTCGGACATGTTCGGGGTCGGCGGCGCGACACTCCGCGAAGCTCTGGCGGAGCTCCGCGATCAAGGTGTCGTCGAGACCCGCAGAGGTCGAAGCGGGGGGTCCTTCGTCATCAACCAGCCCCCAACCCAAATCGACACCATCCGGGAATGGTTTCTCACGACATCCATCTCGGAAATACGCGACCTCGGAGACGAACATTCCGCTATAGCCGCCGAGACCGTCCGCCTGGCCTGTGAGCGTGCCGAAGCCCACGATTTCGACCGGCTGCAGGAACTTGCGCGGGCATTGGTTCTTGCCACGACCCCCGAAGTGCGCGCGCCTGCGGACAGCCGCTTCCACATCGAATTGGCAGTATCCGCGCAGTCACCGAGGCTTGCCAATGCCGAAATCCGGCTGCAGCAAGAAACTGTTCAGCAGCTATGGACCCCCTTAGCCGGAGCATTCGACCCGGAGACGGCAACCGCAGAGCACTTGGAACTGGTCCGGGCGGTGTCCCAAGACGAACCCGAAAGAGCCCAGAAACTGGTACGGGAGCACATCAAACGGAACATCTTCCACCTGATCGACACGAAACTTACCCTGAGTTACGCCGCGTCGGTTCAGAATGGCATATGACCGGTCGCCGTAGCATTTGACCCGAAGCGCCAACCGCTGAAGACTTGGAACCGACCCGGGGATGAGACCCGGGACCGGCCCGAGAAGACCACAAACTCTCACCTCGAGTTACGCCGCATCAAGTCAGGATGGTCAATGAAGACCGACAATGAAGTCGCATACGCTGCCGACGCCATCGCTTCGTGGGTTGGCGGAGTCTCCACCGAGATCAGGGAACTTTCCAGGACTGTTGCCTCGCTGGTTGAACAAAATCTCGCGGGCAAGACCCAAATCGATGAGGTGGCGCTGGCCGGATTGGACGAAGTCGCACAGGATTTCCTGGCGAACAACGCGTTCGCGGTCGGCGCCGGGACGTTCTTCGCCTCGGACTTCGTTGAGCAGGGCGGCCGGGGCCTGGAATGGTGGTTCCGCAAGAACTCCGGTGCCATGGAAAGGCTCGACGCTGACCGGACGCCGGGCAGCCATCGGTACTACGACTATGAAAAGCTGCCGTTCTTCTCGACTGCCGCTTCCACAGGTGAGCAGACACTCTGGGGTCCGTATGTGGACTACCTCGGCTTCGAAGACTACGTCCTGACATTCACGGCACCATTTTGCGTCCATGGAAAATTTGCGGGAGTGGCGGGATGTGACATTCGGATCAAGGACCTCGAACCCCTCCTTATGCCGAATCTCCGCGCTGTCACCGGGGATGCCGCCCTCATCAATGCCAGCAACCGCGTCATTCTCGGAAACTCCGGGATGTATTTGGTGGGCGAGCGGATCAAATCCGAAGCGCCCACCCAGCATCGCATGGCTCTGGGAGTCCCCCACTTGGGGCTTTCGCTGATCCACAACGCGTAACCCCCAAACCTCCGGAAGCAGGCGGAGGATTCCTGCTGTAGTCCGCGCCCGGGTGAATCGTTGAGCCGTCAGGACCCGACCGAGGCCCTGTGCATCATCAGCACCATTGAGGCCTGGCCGGCCGCCCGGAGACCACGCCCCGGGCGATGAGCCCACCGGACAGCGCGAACGGCCCTTCGCGCGCTCCATCACGTGCCAGGATTGACGCACACTACGCCGTCCCACAAAATCGCTACTCAAATGGGTGGTTTAAACCACCCTAAAACATCGTTTCATGCGTCCCCAAATGGTCGGAAGATGAGTGACACCGGGCCGAATCAGGCGCCTTGTCCGCGATTGGTAGCCGGCGACATAAGAAATTAAAAGCTCTTGGATTTCAGCTTTAAGCCTGTAACCTCTGAAGTGATCTGTTTCACACGGCATGCCGCAACAGTCAGAAGTCTTCTCACCCAGGAAGCGCTTCTCTGAGACGAGTACACCGTCGTCCTCCATGCCACCGCTGGTGCAATCCGGACCGCGCCCACCCCCACAGAACCGGTGAAGCGCACCATCAGGCTCCGCGTCTTGGCCACCCTGATCCTAGAAACTCCATCTTTGGCGAATCAGCTCAGGACGCCCAACCACCCCCGACAACGAAGTTTTAGGGAGATGTTATGAGTGAAAATCGTTTAGATGAAGGCGACCACCTGAAAAGATCGATCAACTGGAAGCAGGGAATGGCCATCGCGCTGGGCGTGCCGTTGCTGATCCTGCCATCCCTAGGCTACCTGCCGCTGTATATGTCTGCCGCAGCAATCCTCGTCTGGGGACTATCGGTCATCCAGGGCTTCATGCAGAACGCCGCGTACGCCGAAATGGCCACTACCTTTCCCAAGGCCTCCGGCCTGCCCGGTTTTGCGCAGCACGTATTTCGCACCGAAAACTACAAAGGCAAGTACGACAAGGGCAAACTGATCGGCGGTTTCACCGCCTGGAGCTACTGGTTT
>JBFGBS010000245.1:0-4245 GCA_041567475.1 Arthrobacter sp. | reverse complement strand
GCCCGTGACGCGGACGGTGAGTTTGGTGCCCTTGTCGGCGGTCCGGACCTTGTAGGTTGACTCCGTGGCGCCGGAGATCGGGACGCCGTTGCGCAGCCATCGGTAGGTAAAGGCAGTTCTCCACGTCCAGGTGCCCCGTTTCACGGTCAGGACGTTCCCGGCCTGCACGGTGCCGGAAATCGTCGGCGTGGCCGACGTCAGGGGCAGACCCGCCACCCTCGCCGACGCGGTAAGCGTCTGGCCATGGCCGCCCGACGTAGTCGGGTTCACGTTGACTGAGAGCTTCGCGCCGGCGTCAGCCTTCGCCAGGATGTAGCTCCAGCCGTAGGCCCCGGCGATCTGAACGCCGTCGCGTAGCCAATGGACGTCCGAGGTGATCTCCGACCGGTCATACCAGGGGTCGGGGGTCAAGGTCACCTTCGACCCGACGGTCAGGGTCCCGCTAATGGCCCGTGTCGACTCACGCGCAGTCACGGGCTTGCTTGCGGTGACTTGTACCCAGGCGGTGGTGTAGCCGGGGGCGGACGCGGTCACGAGGGCGGTAAGGGTCTTGCCCACTTGGGGCTGGTCCGGGGTGAACGTCGGGCCGCTGGACAGGTTCTCCCCGGCCGAGGAGAACCAGTTGTAGGTGAACTTCAGCTTGTCGGAGGGTACCGACCAGGTGCCGGCCGACACCTTCATTGCAGAGCCGGTCACGGAGTCCCCTGTCACGGCCGGCTTAGTGATGTTCGTCAGCTGCTTCAGCTCCCCGGCCGCCGGTACGGCGACCGGGTTGGAGTAGATGTGGGTGTCGTACCAGATGCCGGACTCCAGGACCAGGGTGTGGCCCTGATCCTGGGCGGTAATCTTGTAGGTCAGCGCGGTAGCTCCGGAAACCGCGACGCCGTCGCGCAGCCACTGGTAGGTGTGCGGGCGCGAGCTGGAAGTCCAGGGAACATCATCAGCGGCGGTGAGGACGTCCCCCAGGCCGGTGCCGCCGGTGACCACGGCGCCGGGGGCTGGATCGAAGTCAGAAACCTTCCGCTGTTCAGAGGTCACCGTGGCCGGATTGAACCCGGGGGCGTGACCCGTGACCCTGACGCTGAACAGCCCCGTTGAACGGCAGTCCCTCGGATCGAACATGTCCGCGGTGGCACCCGGAACGGGCTTGCCGTCGCAGAACCACTGGTACTGGCGGTGGATGACCGGAGCGCCCCTAAAGTTCGCTCCGCCGGACACGAGGCGGCTGGGCCTGTCCGGGTGAGTGTTGAACGAATAGATACCAACGTGCCCCGCATACACGACAGACGGGACGGCGGCGCCGGCATTCGTGACAGGGGCCGTTTTGGTGGACTGCAGGGTCGTCTTTGCGTAGCTCGGCGCTGCCGCCGTGGTTTTTACCCGGATGCCCCTGCCGAGGTCTGCCGTGGTGAGCAGGTAGGTGGGCCCGGTGGCGCCCGGGACCGGCACGTCGTTGCGCAGCCACTGATGCGTGAGCTTCGCGTCGGCGGGATCCCAGTCACCGTCAACAACGGTGAGGGTGCTGCCGATCTGGAGGGCCCCGCTGATGCCGGGCCGCGGGCCGGCGACGGCACCGCCGTTGACCTGCACCGGGTACGGATGCCCGTCCGGCGCCGTGCAGAACCGGACTGAGTCGGCCACCGGTCCGCAAGAGTCTGCGTTCGGAGTGGCCCACGTTTCCTCATCGGCATGCGCCGCAACGACGCCGGTTAGGGACAGTGCGGTAAGCGAGAGCGCAGTGAGCGCCCCGGCGATGCCGAGGCGAAGAGACTTCTTCTTCAATTTTCCCCCAAGTCTTCGGACCGGTTTCCCGGCCCCTGTAGTTGATAGTAGTGCCCGGTTTGCAATTTGCGGCACTGTTGCCGCAGTTCAGGGCGCCGGGATGATCGTGTAGCAGTCCACTCCCGCAAGGTTTCCGGCCAGGGCTGCCGGGGCCCAGGACCAGCAGATTTGCCCTGAAGCGCCCTCGCCCTCTCGGTAATGATGGTGAAGGTCCTGAACTGGCGTGACTCGTCGCCCACCTGACGCGTGTGAACGCTGTCTTTCCCATGATTTGTCCGCGGGTTCAGGACCAGCACCAAGCTCGTTGAGCCAGGCGGACATGACCTATTAGGAGCCTGAATCACCACAGTCCCGTTACCGTGCTGTCTGCCGGCCTGGCCAACGCGCAACACACCATGAACAGGAAGAGCAGGGCTGTGGCCATATCGACCCAGGAACTACCCCAAGTCATTGTCGGCGTTGATACCCACGCCGACACTCACCACGTCGCTGTTGTCACCCAATACGGCAAACCCATCGCTGACGAAAAGTTCGCTGCAACAGCCGCCGGCTACAGCGAAATACTTAGCTTCATCACCAGCCACGGCATCGTGACCGCCGTGGGAGTGGTAGGGACAGGCTCCTACGGGGCCGAGTTGTCCCGGGTGTTAGCCAAAGAAAAGCCGAGCGTCTTTGAGGTCAACCGCCCCAATCGCCAAAACCGCAGGATCCGTGGAAAGTCGGATCCACTGGACGCCTACCAGGCAGCCCAATCAGTGCTCGCCGAAAGAGGCATCTCGACCCCCAAAACCAAAGACGGACCAGTGGAATGCCTCCGCGTCCTGCGGACAGCGCGGACCTCGGCAATCAAGGCGCGGACAATCGCCATCAACCAAATCCGAAGCCTGCTTGTCGCCGCACCGGAAACGATTCGATCCAAGTACCGCGGCCTCCACACATCGGCGATGATCACGGCTCTTGTCCGTTCAAGGCCCTCCGGGCACCCCGCGGACACGGAGTACATCACGGCGTTGACGTTGAAAATGCTGGCTTTGCGGTATCAATCCCTGCGAGCCGAAATTGCTTCAACTGACGCGCTCCTGCAGGAAATTCTTGATTCGTACGCGCCATTGCTGACCGAACTTCCAGGCGTCGGCGTTGAAGTTGCCACCCAACTCCTTGTCACAGTCGGGGACAACCCCGAACGGATCAACAATGAAGCGCAGTTCGCAGCCCTCACCGGCACCTCTCCTGTGCCCGCATCATCAGGCAAGACCAACCGTCACAGACTCAGCAGGGGCGGCGACCGCCAGGCCAACAGCGCCCTCCACCACGTTGTGCTCTCCCGCATGCAATCGGACCACCGAACCAAGGACTACGTCGCCAAACGTACCGCCGACGGCAAGAGCAAACGAGAAACCATGCGCTGCCTCAAACGCTACGTCGCACGGGAAATCTTCCGCCAGATTTTTAACCCCGTTGCAGCGCCTGACATCACTGACCTCCGAACCGTCAGGAAGCAGCTCGGCGTCACGTTGCAGCAAGCTGCCGAACAACTCAGCCAGTGGCCCTCCAATCTTTCCCGCATAGAACGAGGGATCGCCAGAAACGGCCATGTCGCCGAAAGGTACCGACAATGGCTCGCCCAACAGCAGCTCTCCCCAAGCATTTGAAATAGCTCCAAAAATGACGTGCACGACACTGTCACTAGCTGCTTGTTCTCCGCTGTCCACAACCGGGGACAATTCTCATGGGTTATCCACCGCTACCGCTGCCGAGGGAGCTACCCAATGGCTCCCAAAAGAATCAGCCGTGGATAACCCGAATTGACCCCAGCCGTGGACAGCTCAAACTCACCTTGAGTTGCGCCACGGCCAGCGACAAAAGCGTCATGACGCGGGAGAACGGACCGCTGACGGGGGTACGGGTCCGCCGCTGATGAGTGGCTGCTGTCGTTCGCCCTGGGCAGCGGGACCGCCCGACTTCTGGAAGGACGTGATGACGTGCACGGCGTTGACGTCCTCATCGGTGGCCGGTTCAGCGAGGACACCCGGACGTTCTCACTGTCGCCGTCGTATCCGGCGCTCTCCACCACGGTGGTCCCTGCTGTTTCCAGTACGGCGGTGAGCGCCGCGAGGGCGACCGCGCGGTCGCAGCGATCCCGCAACTGCTGGGTGACGTGCGCGAGCATGTCGGGTTCATCCCTGATCGGTCAACCCCAAACGAGCTCGGCATTGCGCATGGGGAAGTCAAGGACATCGGCGCCGGTTACATCCTGGAATTCAGGGCCCCCGACAACGTGGCGCTTGAACTCTTCGCCCTGCCTGAGATGTGTTCGACCTGAGGCGTGTTGGATGCGCTGCCTAACCGCGTATCGCTGTGCCGTCCGGCCTTTCGCCAGATGACCTCTGGAAAGATATGTTGCACCGCCCCCTACAGTGGAGTCATGCTGCACTCAACCCGGCAAGGCTCCGGTAAGCCACT
>JBFGBS010000244.1:0-4322 GCA_041567475.1 Arthrobacter sp. | reverse complement strand
TTCGCGGATTGACGACGCCGACCTCGCCGCCGTCGTCCGCCTGCTCAAGCGCCGCGGCCCCAACGCCCGGCTGCTGGCCTACAAGGACGGCCGGCGCTGGTGCCCGGTCTCCAGCGCCGACATCAACGACTACGTCAAGGAGCGCACCGGGGAGGATTTCACCGCCAAGGACTTCCGGACGCTCCGGGGAACCGTCGCCGCTGCCGTCAGCCTGGCCCGGAGCGGGCCGCAGGCGAAGGTTTCGGCGCGGAAGGCCGCCGTGAGCAAGGCGATGGAAGACGCGGCCGAAGTCCTGGGCAACACGCCCTCGATCGCGCGGAAGAGTTACGTGGACCCGCGGCTCCTGGACCACTACGCCGCGGGCGCAACGATCGATCCGAAGCGGCTGGATTCCGCCGAGGCCGAGGTCCGGGCGCTGCTGTACCAGGAAGGGGACGTCGTCCCGCTTCGCTGAATAGTTCCGCTTCGCTAAACAGACCCGCTGCGCTGCCGTAGTTCCGCTGTGCTGCAGTAGTTCCGCGGTGCCCTGCGGCGCCGGCTACATCCGGCCGAAGCGGGACCGGACCAGCGCAAAGACCCCGTAGGCGATGAACCCGGCGCCGATCGCGAGCAGCAGCACCCCGCCGTACGGCTGCTCCAGCAGGGCCTTGAGGCTGCCGTCCAGGCCGGTGGACGAGCCGGGATCGTTGGTCACGGCGGCGACGACGAACAGGAGGCCCGTCAGGATCAGGGCCGTCCCCTTGGCGGCGTGGCCGGCCACACCCAGCGCGCTGATGAGCCGCCCCCGGCGGGTTCCCTCGAAATGGTGCAGCTCGTCCTTGAACCTCTTCCCGAGGCCCTTGACGATGAAGTACACACCGATTCCGATGATGGTCAGGCCCAACGCGACCAAGGCCGGCACGCCCACCGGGCTCTGCACCAGGGCCGTGCTGAGATCCCGGGCGGAGTCACCCGAATCGCCGCCCTGCCCCAGCGCGAAGCCGGCGAAGCTCAGCCCGACGCTGCCGTAGGCGATGCTCAGAAATCCGGAGGACACCAGCTTGCCCAGCCGCTCGCCGCGGGGAAGGTGCCGGGCCCGCAGGGTAGCCTCGCTCAGTTGCCACAAGGACAATCCGGCGCAGCCGATGAAGCCGGCCCACATCAGCACCGGGCCCCACCACGGATTTGCCGCGAGCTGCGCGATCGCGCCGCTTGGCTCCGCCTGGCCGGGGGCGCCGAAGACCAGGGCGACGGCAATGGCCCCGATGATGATGTGGAGCACCGCCATTACGGCGAAACCGGCGCGCGCGACGACGTCAAGCACCGGACTGTTCGAGGCCGCCTCGGCGGCGTCGGCCGCTTCGTCGACGCTTGTTTCGCCGGTGGCCGCTTCGTCTTCCGGCACCTGGCCGTGCACGTGTCGGCTCAGCCGTTCATGGGGCCTTCGGCGCTGATGTCCCCGGCGCCGTCACCCGCCACGGTTACCGTGCAGCGCATGATCAGCCCGCCCGGGGCGGTCCCGGCGTCCACGAGGGCCTCGCGCGGGTCCACAACGGCGTACACCTCGGTCCCGGACAGCACCTCGAATCCGCGTGCGGCGGCGTCCTGCCGGGCGTTTTCCAGGGCCGAGGCCCGCAGCCCGTCCAGGTAGGTCTGATCGTTGGCTTGGGCCGGGTCACCGAAGGCCCAGCCGAAGAGTTTTCCCGTTTCGTCCATGCTGCCGATCCTACGCGGATGCCCCCGACGGCGGCCACGGCGTGGGACGGACTTTCAACCTTTTGCTAAGTGTGCTTACGATAGTCCCGTAACGGCCCCAAGGGTGGCACCGTCCAGCGCGGCGGGAGTTTCTCCCCGGGCCGTTCCGGTTCCGGTTTTGACTACAGACGATAGGAAGCTCAACATGGCAGGAAATCTTGTTGCCCGATCGATTCACGACCTCACGGCAGGCGCCTGGTTTGGCGGTTCCCTGATGGGCGCACTGGGGCTGAATGGTGCGACGGCGGAAGCCAAGGATCCGGCCGAACGCACCCGGCTCTCCAGCCTCGGCTGGAAGAAGTGGGCTCCGTTCCAGACTGCAGCGTTCGGCCTGCATTTCCTCTCCGGACTGGCCGTCATCGCGGAGAACAAGGGCCGGATGGCGAAGCAGGACGGCGTGACCCGCTTGACGATCGTCAAGTCGGCCGTCACCCTCGCCGGCGCCGCGGTCTCGCTCTATGCGGGGATGCAGGGCGCCAAGGTGGAGAAGCTGGCCGAGCAGGGTGCAGAGGGCGCAACGGAGCCCAACCCGGGCGCTTCGGAGGAGCTGAAGTCCGCGCAGCAGCAGTTGAAGATCCTGCAGTGGGCCATTCCGGTGTTCTCCGGCGCGGTGATCGTCCTCGGTGCCAAGCACGGCGAAATGCAGCGCCCCAAGAACGTCCTGACGGGCCTGGCCCGCTAACCCGCGCCATGCCTTGAAGCAACACACAGGGCCCGGCCCCGGAATCCAAGATTCCGGGGCGGGGCCCTTTTGCGTGTCCGCTAGCCCTTGAGCCACTCCGCACATGAGTTCAGGTTCTGGTTGACGCTTTCGACGGCGGCGGCCTCATCGTGGGCCTCGATGGCGTCGGCAAGTTCGCCGTGTCCGGCCTGTTGCAGCCCGTCGAAGCGGCCGCGGCGTTGCTGCCGGAGCAGGTCCTGGAGGAAGACCCCGCCGAAGCTTTCGTAGAGTTCGTGGAGCAGCGGATTGCCGGAGGCCTCGGCCACGCGGGCGTGGAAGTCCCAGTCGGCCTGCGCCCACGCGGCGTAATCCCCGGCGAGCCAGGCGTCGCGGCGGGCGGCGATAAAGCCATGCAGGGCCGCGACGTCGTCGGCTGTGGCGTGGCGGGCCGCCAGCCGCGCCGCCTGGGTGTCCAGCCCCACCCGTACCTCGAGGATGTGCTCTTCGGTGTGGTCGCGGTAGAGGCGCCGGGCGGCGCCGGAGATCTCGCTGGTGGCGCGGACGTAGGTGCCGTCGCCGCGGCGGACCTCCAGCATGCCGGCGTGGGCGAGCGCCTTGATTGCCTCGCGGAGCGTCCCGCGGGATACGCCCAGTGTGGCCATGAGTTCCGGTTCGGCGGGGATCCGTTGCTGCAGGGGCCATTCGCCGGAGTGGATCAGGTTCCGGAGTTTGGACGTGATCTCCTCCGCCAGCGGCGGCCGGTGGGAGCTGCTGAGGGTCATCGCGGGGTCCGTCCGGTGGAAGGATCGGTGGAAGATCCGGTGGCTGTTGTGGTGGGCCGGGCCGTGAGCAGGTGGCCCACGGCCACCTGGGCGAGGGCGACGGCCAGCAGCAGGGCCAGCGGCAGTGTCCAGGAGCCGGTGGAACTGTGCAGCAGTCCCATCGCGAAGGGGCCGGCCGTTGCCAGCAGGTAGCCTACCGACTGGGCCACCGTGGACAGTGCGGTGGTTTCCGCCGTGGTGCGGCCGCTGCGGCTGATCATCACCATCACGAGCGGGAAAATTCCGAGTCCGAACCCGAGGAGCACGGCCGTCAACGGCGTCCAGTCCAGCGGGAGGACCAGCATGGAGAGGATGCCGAGCGCCATGGACACGGTGGCCAGGTAGAAGGCCGGCCGCAGCATCCGCGGACGTGAGCCGATGGCGATCAGCACCATGCCGGCCGGGACCGCGACGAGCTGCATGAGGCCGAACATCAGGCCGCCCTCGGCAGCAGTGAGCCCCATTGTCGCCAGCATGTACGGGAACCAGCTCAGGACCGAGTAGGCCAGGAGGGCCTGGACCGTGAAGCCCAGCGTGATGAGGATCCCGGCCCGGGTCCGCAGCAGCGGCAGGGCGCGGATCCGTCCGGCTTCTGCGGCCGGCGCGTTGCGGTGGGCGTGGAGTGCGATGGGCAGGAAGCCGAGGCAGGCGGAGAGGGCAAGGAGGCCGATCGCGCCCAGCCCCGCGGACGGCGAACCCAGTTCCCGGGCGACGGGCACGATCAGGACCGCCGTCACGGTGGCTCCCGTGGTCATGGTCACCGTGTACAGGGCCGTCATCAGCGACGTCCGGTCGGCGAAATACACCCGGATGAACGAGGGCATGGCCACGTTGCAGACCGCCAGGCCGGACATGCCCAGCACGGTGCCCGCCAGCAGCATTCCGGTGGAGGGGATACCCCGGACCAGGAGGCCGGCCGCGAGCAGGACCAGCGAGAGCAGGATGGCTTTTTCGAGACCCAGGCGCCTCGTGAGCCAGGACGTGGCGGCGCCGGCCACCGCAAAGCTCAGGGTGGGGATGGAGGGGACGACGGCGGCAACCAGCGGCCCGTAGCCCAGAACCTGCTGGAGGTCGTGGAGGAGCGCCGCCGCGCCGGTGATGCCGGC
>JBFGBS010000243.1:0-4322 GCA_041567475.1 Arthrobacter sp. | reverse complement strand
GCGCGGTCCGGGTACGACGTCGCGGCGCTGTTGGAGGTGCACTAGTGGCGGCGCTCGTCGGGGCGCTCGCCGGAGTAGGTCTGCTGCTCATCTGGTGGTCTGCCTGGGAGCAGCCGCCGCGGCCGGGCGCGAGAGTCCGCACGAGCCGGCTGGAAGACCTGTTGAGGTCGGCAGGCATAGAACGCGTCGGCGCAGCCGGACTGGCGGCTTCCTGCCTCGCAGTCGCGGTGTTCACCACGGTTGTCTTCTTTGCCGTCACCCGGTCATGGCCGATTTCCGGATGCTTCGGGTTGTTCGGCGGTTGGTTGCCGATGGCCATCGTCCGGTGGCGTGCCCGGAAGCGTAAGACGCTCCTGCGCCAGCTCTGGCCCGACGTCGTCGATCACCTCAGGTCTGCCATCAGGGCCGGGTTGTCCTTGCCGGAGGCGCTGATCCAGCTGGGGGAGAAGGGGCCGGAAGAACTCCGTCACGTGTTCCTCGACTTTGGCTCCGATTACCGTTCGGGCGGCCAATTCGATCCGGCGCTCACCCGGCTCAAGCAGCGGCTGGCGGATCCCGTGGGGGACAGGATTGTCGAAGCCCTGCGCCTGACCCGGGAAGTAGGCGGCTCGGACCTCGGCCGCCTCTTGGGCACGCTCGCAGAATTTCTCCGGGAGAGCTCCCGGACCCGGAGCGAACTCGAGGCCAGGCAATCGTGGACAGTCAACGCGGCCAGGCTGGCTGTGGCTGCGCCCTGGATCGTTTTGGTGCTATTGGCCAGTCGTCCCGAGGCCGTGGCTGCCTACAACACACCCGTAGGCGCTGCCGTGCTCGCCGGCGGGCTCGCGGTCTC
This sequence comes from Arthrobacter sp., assembly GCA_041567475.1. GTDB lineage: Bacteria > Actinomycetota > Actinomycetes > Actinomycetales > Micrococcaceae > Arthrobacter. The sequence goes on along the minus strand of JBFGBS010000243.1, from coordinate 3,490 downwards.
GCTCGCCGCCTATTCGATCATGCTCCGCATCGGAGCCCTGCCGGAAGAGGAACGGGTGCTGCGATGACAGGCCTCATGGCGAGCGCAACGGTGTGCGGCATGCTCCTCGGCGCGGGCCTCTGGCTCGTGCTCGTGCGGCTGCCCTTTATGCGGCCCGTGACCTTCGTCGAGCGTATTGGGCCGCAACTGAAATCCCACAACCTGGAATCACGGCTCCTGCGCGCCGCACCCGGAAACGCCGCTCTCTTCGGACCGCTTGAATCAATCCTGCGGCCCGTGATCCGTGACGTCCTGGCCGCACTGGGCAGGATCAACCCCGGTTCAGCTGCGCTGGAGCGACGGCTTGCCCGGGCCGGCAGCGTTCAGACGACAGCCGACTTCCGGGCTGAACAGGTTCTCTGGGCCGCCGGCGGGCTCGTTCTTTCCCTGCTGGCGGTCGTGCTGGGCGGTGTCGTTGGACGATTCAGCCCGCTGATGGCCGTCGCGGCAGTTCTCGGCAGCGCGGCCGGCGGATACCTGCTGCGGGACTATGTGCTTGCCGCCCGGATCAAGAAGCGCGAGTCCCGCATGATGGCGGAGTTCCCAAGCATCGCGGAGCTCATGGCCCTCGCCGTCAGTGCCGGGCAGAGCGCTACCGGGGCCCTGGACCGGGTCTGCCGCAGCGCACGCGGAGAGCTCTCGGAGGAGTTTTCCCGGGTTCTGACCGAGACCCGGGCCGGCAAGCCTTTGATAGAGGCGCTGCAGGAGTTCTCGGCCCGGACGGATCTGGGACCACTCGTGCGTTTTGTGGACGGACTAGTCGTGGCCGTGGAACGCGGGACTCCGCTTGCTGATGTTCTCAGGGCCCAGGCCCAGGACGTTCGGGACACAGCAAAGCGCGACCTCATGGAATCCGCCGGAAAAAAAGAAATCGGCATGATGGTGCCGCTCGTCTTCGGTGTGCTCCCGCTAACCGTCGTCTTCGCCGTGTTTCCGGGGCTCGCCGCCATCAGCTTCGGACTGTAAACGCAACACCAAACGATCTGTCGATTTCATCAGGAATGAGGACTAATGAAAGCCACCGGAACGCATCTCATCTGGCTTGCCCGCGCAGTGAACGCGCTACTCCGTCTCGCCGTCCCGGCGCTGCGGACCGGAGCGGGACCTGCCCGGCGCACCTTGAATCCCGAGCGTGGCGATGTCCCGGGCTGGGTCATGATCACCCTGATGTCGGCGGTCCTGGTCGCAGCCCTCCTGGCGCTCGCCGGCCCCGCGCTCGAGGCGCTGTTCAACCAGGCCATGGACAAGGTCGGACAGTAAGCCCATGGCGGCTGCCGGCCGACGCGGCGGGTGCCGGGCCGCGGGAGGCTGCCGGGCAGATGAAGCTGCCCCGGAAGGATCCGGCCCCGGGGATGACCGGGGCCGTCAACGCGGTTCGGCCGTTGTGGACTTCGTCCTGATCGGCGGGCTGCTGACCATGTTCTTCCTCGCCATCATCCAACTGGCACTCATTCTCCATGTGCGGAACACCCTGATAGATGCCGCTTCCTCCGGCGCCAGGTACGGAACGCTGGCTGACCGAAACTCCGAAGACGCCCGGGACAGGACGGCGGGGCTGATCACCACAGCCCTCAACGCGGAGTTCAGCCGCGATGTCAGTGTGGGTGAAACCGTGTATCAGGGACTCCGCACGTTGGAAGTGACAGTCCGCGCCCCCTTGCCGGTCATTGGCTTGATTGGCCCGGCCGCGGTGCTGGAGGTGAAGGGCCATGCGGCCATCCAGCCGTGAACCGGACGCTGCCCAAGGCCCCGGCGGCGGCCCGGAAGAGGGCAGCGCCGTCGTCGAGTTCGTTTTTCTCTCCTTGCTGCTGATGGTGCCCCTCGTGTATTTCATCATCACGGTGGGTCAGCTCCAGGGCGGGTCGTTCGCCGTGGTCGGGGCAGCGGATCAGGCCGCCAAGGTCTTCGTTGCGCAGCCGGACCCGGCCAGCGGCCGGGCAGCGGCCGAACAGGCCGTCATGCTGGCCCTGGCCGACCACGGACACGCGGCCGGGGACGGCGGCCTGGTCATCAGCTGCGAACCCGCGGACTGCACGGCCGCCGGAACGGCTGTGACGGTGACCGTGCATCTGGCGGTTCCACTCCCGTATGTGCCGTTCGGCGACGCTGTTCCGCTGCATGCCGGACAGCTCAGCGCATCGGCCACCCAGCTGGTCGGACGCTTCAGATGAGCCGGGCCGCGCCCACCGGCGTCCAAACGGCGGCCACCCGTCACTGCATCCGAGCGTGCGGGAAGAACCGGGAAGACGGGCAACTGATGGTGTTCATCATCGGCTATGTGCTGCTGGCCCTGCTCGTCACCTCCGTGGTGGTGGATGCTTCCAGCGTCTATCTGGAGCACAAGAAGCTGCTCTCACTGGCGGACGGGGCGTCTGTCGCGGCGGCGGACAGCTTCACCTTGGGGGCGCTGGAGGAACCGTCGGGAAGCCCGGCCGCGGTCCTCACCAGCGGTCGGGTGCGCAGCGCCGCCGACGATTACCTGAACCGCAGCGGTGCCTTCGGCCGGTTCAGCGGGCTCGAAGTGGCAACCGTGACCGGGAGCCCGGACGGCTATACCGCCGTGGTGGTGCTGAGCGCCGCCGTCCATCTGCCGGTGGTCAACCACCTGGTTCCGGACGGGATCCGGATCGAGGCGCGTTCCAGCGCACGTGCCCGGCTGACCCGCTAGCCCGGATCAGCCCTTTGAGCCGGCCTGATCCGGTTCGAGCAACCCGCCGCTGGCCCACCGCCGCAACGCAACGATTTCGGTGTCCTCAAACTCCAGCAGCGCGACCCGGCACAGCTCCTCGACGATTCGCGTCCAGGCGGCGGCCAGATCAACGGCGGACGGCTGGCCAGTGAGCGGGAAGTTGGCGACCAGCAGGCCCTGGATCACGAAGTTGACGGCTTGCCGCGCGACGGCCTGTCCCGCCGCAACACAGCCGTCCCGCACCGATTTGGTGAGCTCATTCCGGTTCGCGGGCGGATCACGCAGCGTGGATTCCATGGAAAGGAACATTTGCCGGAACTGTGCGGTCGAGAGCGCCGGCACATCAGTCACCCGTGCGACCTGCTCTTCGACCGCCGGCCGGATTTCTGCGGCCGGCGGAAGGTCGGCCCGCGAAAACCGCGTTGCGTCCCAGACCCAGCCCGGGCCCGGAGCGGACGAGTATTCGATTCCGCCGCCGAGCTGGGTGATCCAGGTGCCGAATTTTCCGTAGCCGTCCCAGTCACTCTTGAGGGCAGGCTCCGCAGTCAGCGCCGTATGCGCGACGACCGCTCCGGTGACCGGGCCGGGAGCCTGCTGCACCAGCGTGCGGACCGCACCGGCGGCGGCGGTGGCGGCCCCCGCTGCCACGGTCCCGGACTTCAGCGGCCCCGCCGTTGTCACGGGCCGCACCATGCGGGGAACGATGTCCGCCGCGGTTCCGTTGAGGATCGCCACGAAGTCGTGGGATTCGACCACATGATC
>JBFGBS010000242.1:0-4346 GCA_041567475.1 Arthrobacter sp. | reverse complement strand
GAGAACACCGGCGTCTACGTCAAGAGCACCCAGCTGGGAAGCGACGAAGGCCGGATGGTGTACCAGCCGGATCACCCCTTGGCCGACGACGGCGGCTATGTGAAGTACCCGGACATCGACATGGCCGAGCAGATGGGTGCCCTCATCATCGCCCAGCGCGGCTACCAGGCGAACGCCCAGGTGGTCGACCGCGCCCGTGAGTCCTACATGGCAGCCCTTGAGATTGGACGTGGCTGATGCCTATTTCCCCTATCGCCCCCGTGCAGGGCGTTATGCCGACGAATTACCTCGCCGGTGCCGCCGCCGTGACCGGAACGGACGGCTCCGCGTTCGCGGCGTCGCTCACCGGTGCCGTGGATAACCTCCAACAGCTGCAGTCGACCAAGAACCAACTGGCGGTCTCCGCCGTCACCGGAAACCTGGATGACATCCACAACGCCACGATCGCCGCCACCCGGGCCCAGGTCACCCTTGAACTGGTTGCCGCCGTCCGCAATAAGGGCGTTGACGCGTTCAACGAAATCATGAGGATGCAGGCCTGATGCCCCCGCAGATCAGCGGATTCGTCCAGCGCTTCGGGGCAGGCCTGAAAGGCTTCACCGCGGGCCAGCGCACCATCGCCGCGATTGGCGCCGCCCTCCTGATTGTCAGTGTCATCGCGCTTTCCGCGTGGCTGACCAAACCGGCACTCACGCCGTTGTTTTCCGGACTGAAGAGCAGCGACGCCAGCGCAATCGTGGAGCAGCTCCGCAAGGACAACGTCCCCTACGAACTCAGCGACGGCGGATCCACCATCCTCGTCCCGCAGGACAAGGTCTACGACGAACGGCTCAAGGCCGCCGCCGCGGGCCTGCCCAGCGCCGCCGCCACCGGGTATTCCCTGCTGGACAAGATGGGCGTCACCTCCTCGGAGTTCCAGCAGTCCGTGACGTACAAGCGGGCGCTGGAAGGCGAACTCGCCAGCACAATCTCCGCCATGGACGGAGTCCAGACTGCCGCCGTGCGGCTCGCGATTCCTGAGCGGACCGTCTTTGTCTCCAGCACACCGGATACCACCGCCTCGGTCTTTGTGGAAACGAAGCCGGGCGTCACCCTCTCCGGTGATAAGGTCCAGGCGATCGTGCACCTCACGTCCGCCGCGATCGAAAACCTCAAGCCGCTGAACGTCGCCGTGGTCGACTCCCAGGGCAACGTGCTCTCCGCTGTCGGCGGAGGAGCTGTGGGTTCCTCCTCTAAGCAGGCCAGCGACTACCAGCAGCGCACGTCAGATGCCGTCCGCGCCGTCCTGGACCGCGTGGTCGGGCCGGGGAACTCCACCGTGGCGGTCGCCGCGGACGTCACCGCCGAATCGGCGCAGCAGCGCAGCGAAACATTCACGAACGCCGAAGATGCGCTGCCGCTCAGCGAGTCCACCAAGACGGAGAAGTACACCGGAACCGGGGGAGGGGCCGGCGGAGTCCTGGGCCCGGACAACATCGCCGTTCCCGGCGGCACCACCGGCGACGGCAGCTTCGATTCCTCGACGTCCACCAAGAACAACGCCGTCAACAAGGTCACCGAGGACCGGGTGATTCCGCCGGGCGCAATCAAGCGCCAGACGATCTCCGTGGCCGTGAACCAGGCAGCCGCGGGCGGCCTGAACATCGCTTCGCTGACCGCCCTGGTCAACGCCGCGGCCGGCATCGACCAGCAGCGCGGGGACGTCGTCACGGTCGAAGTGGTTCCCTTCAGCACCGCGGCCGCCGACGACGCCGCGAAGTCGCTGGCGGAAGCCGAAGCCAACGCCGCAGCGGAACGGCAGGCAGCGTTCTTCGCCACGCTCGTGACCGCCGGCAGCACCCTCCTGGGCCTCCTGATCATCGGACTGATCCTGATGATCGTCCTGCGCCGGCGCCAGAAGCGTGAACCTGTGGATCTGGGCGAACGCCTGGACATCACCGCGCTGTCGGCAGCGCCCGCCGTCGCCGCGCTGGGCGCCGCACCGCCCACCACGGCGATCGAACTCACGGCCCTCCCGCCGGTGCCGCAGCCGCCGGCCCAAATCGAGGCCGAACGCCGCCAAATGGAAATCGACAGCATGGTCGCCTCCAACCCGCAGAAAGCCGCAGACTACCTGCGCGGGCTTATGGATGACAGGCAGCCCGTATGAAAACAGCCGATGCACCCTTGACGGGCACCCAGCGGGCAGCCGTCGTCCTGATGCAGATGAACCCTGCCAACGCGGCCAAGGTGATGGCCCATCTCACGGACGCCGAGGCGGAGGAAATCGCCGCGGAGATCGTCCGGCTGCGGAAAGTGGACCCGGCGGCCACCGAGGAAATCATGAAGGATTTCCACGCCAAGGCGCTTAGCGGACCGCGGCAGGCCCGCGGCGGCCGGGAACTCGCCGAGGGGCTCCTGGAGGCCTCGTTCGGAGCCGAGAAGGCTGCCGGCCTGATCAGCCGGCTCTCCGTGAACATGGCCGGCAAGTCGTTTGAATTCCTTGAGGACATCGAGGCAGTGCAGATCCTGGCGCTTATCGACGGGGAACTGCCGCAGACGATCGCCCTCGTGCTGGCGCACCTTAGCCCCCGCAAAGCCTCCGCCGTGATGTCGGGGCTGCCCGGCGCGCTCCGGGCTGACGTCGCCCTCAGCATCGCCACGATGGGCTCCGGCGCGCCGGAAGCAATCGGCATCGTGGCCGAGACGCTCAAGCTGCGCGGCGGCGCCGCCGTATCCCAGCAGGCATCCAAGGTCGTCGGCGGAATCCAGCCGCTGCTGGAGATCATCAACCGCACCGACGCCAGCACCGAACGCTCCGTGCTGGACGGACTGGATGTGCTGGACCCGGACCTCGCCACCGAGATCAGGGCCCAGATGGTCACCTTCGAGGACATCCTCAAGCTCGAGCGCAAAGACATCCAGCTCGTGCTGCGCGGCCTGGACACCTCGCTGCTGGCCGTGGCCATGAAGGGAGCCTCGGAAGCGGTCCTGGAAGCCATCACCACCAACGTCTCCGGCCGCAACCAGGAAATCCTGCAGTCGGAGATCGCCGCACTGGGGCCACTGCGTGCCTCGCAGATCGAGGAGGCCCGGGCCGCCGTCGTCCGGTCCATCCGCGACCTCGAGGCCGAGGGCTCGATCACGCTCCAGCGCGGAGACGAGGAAGACATTGTCTACTGAGAGCATCCCCGCCCGGGTGGTCTACCCCTCGCTGCGCACGGCCGGTCCGGCCGCGGACCAGTCCGGCTATACCGAAGGCCACGCGGCCGGCTACGCCGCGGGAGTGCGCGCCGCCGCGAAGGAACAGCGCCGCTGGCGGGACCGGATGGCCGCCGAGCAGGCCGCCGCCCTGGCCTCCGGGCAGCAGGACCTGGACCGTGCCGTGCGGGCCCTCGCCGCAGCCCGCGCTGACTTTGAGCACCGCAGCGTGCAGGAACTGCAGGACGCCGAAGCGGTCCTGGCCCGCACCGCGCTGGAACTGGCCGAAGCCATCCTGGGCTACGAACTTGCCGACGGCACCAGGACGGCCCGGGCCGCCATCGAACGCGCGCTCACCGGCGGTGAGGCCGATTCCATCGTGGCAATCCGCATGAACCCGGTGGATGTGGACACCCTGGCGCTCGACGGCGGGGATCTCACCGCAGGGCTGCCGCTGCTGGCCGACCCGGGCATCAGCCGCGGCGACGCCAAGGTCGAGTACCGGCAGGGCTGGCTCGACGCCAGCCTGGGCACCGCCCTGGCCCGCGCCCGCGCGGTCCTGCTCGCGGACCAGGAACCCGGCGAAAACTCCCTGGAGACGCAGCCATGATCACGCAGTGGCGACCAAAAGCGGAGTACTACCCCGCAGCACTCAAGGCCGCGGCCCCCCAGCGGGTGGGGATCGTGACCTCAGTCATGGGACTTGGACTGGAGGTTTCCGGACTGGACTGCGCCTTGGGCGACCTGGTGACGGTCGGCGCGAACCCCGGCCTGGACGCCGAGGTCGTCGCCGCGATGGGCAGTACGGTCCGTTGCATGCCGCTGGGCCGCCTCGCCGGCGTCGCCGCCGGGGATCCGGTCCGGGCCAAGGGCAACGCGATGCTGGTTCCCACCGGTCCCGGGCTCTTCGGCCGGGTGATTGACGGCCTGGGCCGTCCGATCGACGGCAAGGGACCGCTGCTCAGCGGCCCGCGCGTGCCCATCGACAACGAGGCGCCGCTCGCCATGAAGCGCGCCCGCATCGACACGCCACTGCAGACGGGCGTCCGGGTCCTCGACACCATGACCACGCTCGGGAAGGGCCAGCGCATGGGGCTCTTCGCCGGATCCGGCGTCGGGAAGTCCTCGCTGCTGTCCATGATCGCCCGCGGAACCGACGCCGAAAT
>JBFGBS010000241.1:0-4360 GCA_041567475.1 Arthrobacter sp. | reverse complement strand
GGCCCGTAGTCCCACGCGGAACGGGAGCCACCATAGATTTCACCGGCCTGGAATACGAACCCGCGGCGCTTGGCGAGGGAAATGATCTGGTCAAGGACGGTTTTTGCTGCCATGGGTGACTCCAGTTTCTCCAGGGCCGCTGGGTGCGGTCCGCGGTTTGAGCCCCGGGGTTCCGGCTGGATGCCGGACGGGGCGGGTGTAACGGGTGGAACGAAGGAACAGAACATGCAGGGCAACCGCCGGCACGGCGGACGGCACAGAGACGGCCGACTGCGCAGACACGGCGGACCGCGCAAAGCGGTGCCGGGCTGATGACGCTGAGGTTGCCTGCAGGAAGTTGCGACTCCTAGCCTACCGGCCCGCTACCTTTTGAGGGCGCCCCGGGGCCAGGGCAGTGTGGTCAGGATGATCGCGATGAGCGTCAGGAATGTGCCCAGGACCGTCGGCAGCGCCACGACCGATCCGGGGACCGGTAGGACCAGGTCCAGCGCGAGTGAGCCGAGGAGCTGGCCGGCGATCATCCCGAGCCCGGTGATCAGGACCCCCAGGCTCCGGACCAGCAGTGCACCGACGCCGATGAAGACACAGCCCAACGGGCCGCCGAGGTAGTACCACCACTGGTCCGGCAGCGCGTTGCCCGGGCCGGCGACGGCGAGCTTGATCAGCCAGGCGCAGCCCAGCACCGCGAACCCGGCGATGAAGTTGACGAGGGTCGTGGCGATGGGGGTGCCGTAGTGGACCGTGGCCGTGCCGTTCATCGCCTGCTGGAAACTCACCAGCAGGCCTGCTGTGATCGGCACGAGCAGGGTCACCAGGAGCGGGCCGACGCCGGTTCCGCCGCCGTCGGGCCCGGCCAGGCGCGGGGACACCGCCCAGAGGACGGAGCCGATGGTCAGGAGGCTGCCCAGCACGCGGATACCGGTGATGGATTTTCGGCCCGCGGGCCCGATTCCCATCCGGTCCACCACCAGTCCGCTAATGGTCTGTCCGGTAACTGTTGCCACCGTGAACAGGGCGACGCCCAAAATGCCCACCGTGAAGGACTGGGCGAAGACGAAGAAGGCGCCGATTCCGCCCGCCAGCGCATAGAACGGCGGGAACCGGCGTTGCCGCAGCGCCGGCAGGATCCGGACCAGCCCGGACCGTCCCCGCGGGAAGGTCAGCGAGACGGTGATCATCACGATGAGTCCGACGCTGAAGCTGACCACAGCCGCGGCTATCCCGTCGTCCAGCACGGTGCCGAGCGCGCCGTTGATCCGTCCCTGGACGGGAATGAGCAGTCCGGCGGCGACCGCGAGGGGCAAGCCCAACAAAGGAGGCAGTTGCGCAGTGGACGTCATCGTTGCCACTTTCTGTCAGGCATCATTGCTTGTATGAGCAACCAGGAAATTGAAGAAATTGCCATCCGCGACGACATGATCCGGCTGGGCCAGCTGCTGAAACTGGCCAGCCTGGTCGAGGACGGCGTGGAGGCTGCGGAACTGATCAAGAACGGCCTCGTCAAGGTCAACGGCGACATCGACGACCGGCGCGGCCGCCAGCTGCATCACGGGGACACCGTCACCGTCAACGGCCAGACCGTGCGGATCAGCACGCCCGCGGGCGCCTAGGACCGAGTCGAGGCCGCGCGGGCGGCACCCCCGGTTAGTTCCGGCCGTTGAGTACCTCGTGCGTCAGGAATTCCGAGACGTGGCCGATTTCCTGCTGGTTGATGGCGTGCCACATCCCGGCGTAGAGCACCTTGGTGAGTTTGACGTGCTTGCGCACCCAGCCCATCGTGAACTCAATCTTGTCCTGGGTGATCACCGGATCCTGCTGGTCCCGTCCCCAGAACATCGGCACGGTGCCGTCCAGCTCGTGGTCCCGGAAGCTCGGATCCTGGCCCGCATCGACGACGAATCCGGAAAGCCCGACGACGGCGGCGAACTCGGCGGGCCGTTGCCGCAGCATCGTGGTGGCCATGGCCATGCCCATGGAGAAGCCGAGCAGCGTCACGGAGGGGTGGTTGGCCTTCACCGAGTCGAGCCAGTCCAGCACATAGGCCGACGCATCCATGACGGCGTCGAGCGTGTAATCGATGGAGGCCGTCAGCGGGAACCACGTGAAGCCGGGCCCGGAGGCGATGGGGGCGCGCAGCGCGGCGACGGCAAACTCCCCGGGCAGCAGCTCCGCCAGGCTGAACAGATCCTGTTCGTTGGCGCCGTGGCCGTGCAACAGGACCAGCAGGGGTTTTCCGGCGCGGTCCGCTTCGGACTGGGACCAGAGGACAACGGGCGCGGGGAAGGCATCAGCAGGCATCATGGCTCCATTCTTGCAGTTACCGGACAGCAACAACCTACGGTGGCGCGGCGTCGCGGGAACAGTCAGGATGTGAGGATGAGCGAAACCGCAGCCGCTGGCAACCCGCCGGACAGCGTGGGTGTCCATCCGTGGACCCGCTATGTTGCGCTGGGTGATTCCTTTACCGAGGGGATCGGCGATCCCGAGCCGGCAAGCCCGGGCGGCTACCGGGGTTGGGCGGACCGGGTCGCCGAAGAGCTGAGCCGTGGCCAGGCCGACTTCGCCTACGCCAACCTGGCTGTCCGGGGCCGGTTGCTGCAGCAGATCGTGGACCAGCAAATGGCGCACTGCCTCTCCCTGCGCCCGGACCTCGTTACGCTCTCAGCCGGCGGCAACGACCTGATCCGCCCCGGCGGCGACCCGGATGTGCTCGCGGAGAAGCTGGATTCCGTGGTGCAGATCCTGGGCCTCGGGGGTGCCACTGTGGTCCTGTTCAACGGTCCGGACACGGGCGCGTCGGCGCTCGGCCGGGTCCGGAGCAAGATTGCGATCTATAACGAGAATCTGCGCACCATCGCTGCCCGGCACGATGCTGTGATCGCCGATATGTGGTCCCTGCGCCAGCTCAATGATCCGCAGATGTGGAGCGCCGACCGGCTGCACTTCTCGCCCCTGGGCCATCACACCATTGCCGCCATGGTGCTGGACTCGCTCAACGTCGCGCATAGCCTGGAGCCGCTCGTGCCCAAGCCCCTGCCGCAGCGCAGCTGGCGGGAGGCCCGCGCCGGGGATCTGGTCTGGGCGAAGGAGTACCTGGTGCCGTGGGTGGTCCGCCGGCTGCGGCACCGGTCATTGGGCGACGGCGTCACGGCCAAGCGGCCCTTGCCGGGGCCGGTCTTCGGCCCCGGCGTTCCGTTGGGGTCCGGCGAGGGTTTGCCCGGCACCGGGGAGCCCGCTCGATCCTGACCCGGTGCCATACTGGAAGGACACTCCTGAGAGGTGCGGTACCGTGAGCAATTTGTTCTTTTGGATCATTATCTTGTCCTTCCTGGTCCCGATGGCGCTGCGGATGTACCGGCGATCCGTGCAGCGCCGGAACCAGGAGCAGGGCCTGAACGGCGGCTATCCGGGCCAGCCGGGCGGGCCGGGTCCGGGCGGGTTCGGCCCCTTGCCGGGTCAGTATCCCGGCCGGCAGAACAGCCAGCCGCGGGACGGCTATACCCAGCAGGACTATTTCAGTGGCGGGTTCCGGCCGCCCTACCCCGGCCAGCCGGTGCCGCCCCTGCCCCAGCCGTATCCGGACCAGTCCTACCCCGGTCAGCCGTACCCGGACCAGTCCTACCCCGGTCAGCCGTACCCGGACCAGTCTTACCCCGGTCAGCCCTACCCGGGCCAGCCGTACCCAGGTCAGCCCTATCCGGACGCGGCGCCCTCCGGGGACGGCCCCGGACCCGCGCAGAATCCACCGCCGGCCCGGCAGCAGCCGGCAGGCCAGCAGCCGCCGGCCGCCGCCGTGCCGCCGGTTCCGCCGGCGCCGTCAGCCCCGCAGGGGTTCCGGGCGCGCAAGCTCGCCGAACTCGACCAGCGTTACAGCGATGGCGAACTCGCCATGGACGAATACATGGCCCTGCGCGCCGAAATCATGAAGGGCTGACCACCACCGGTCAGTCGACCTGCGGGAAACCGAGGTCGATCACCGAGGTGGAGGGATCGGGCCACCGGGTCGTGACCACCTTGCCGCGGGTGTAGAAGCGGATGCTTTCGGGCCCGTACATGTGGGTGTCGCCGAAGAGCGAGTTCTTCCACCCGCCGAAGCTGAAGGTGCCCACCGGCACCGGAATCGGGACGTTGACGCCCACCATGCCGGCCTCGACGTCGAACTCGAATTGCCTGGCGGCGCCGCCGTCGCGGGTGAAAATGGCCACGCCGTTGCCGAATTCGTTGTCATTGACCAGCCGGACGGCGTCGGCGTACGTCTCCACCCGCACCACGGAAAGGACGGGGCCGAAGATCTCCTCGTCGTAGACCTTCATGCCGGGCTTGACGTGGTCGATCAGGCTGACGCCGATGAAGAAGCCAT
>JBFGBS010000240.1:0-4374 GCA_041567475.1 Arthrobacter sp. | reverse complement strand
TCGACGTCCACGGCATCGTGGGCATCGACGTCGAGCCCGATACGCCGGGCGAAGCGCAGCTTCGCGACATGCTGGCACCCTTCCTTGGCGCCTCCCGCGCGGCCAAGCGGATAACGGTCAGCGGGAGGGTCTCTCCTGTCGCCGCGCAATCACGGGCGGAGGACGCCTACCGGTTCACGGCAGACTCGCTGTATATTCCCGCGGATCGCGTGCAGATCCTCGAGACGGCGGAGGGCTACCGGATCGAGGGCCCGGGCGAGCTGCTGACCTCGGTCATTCCCCTTTTGGACCGTCTTTGCGTCGGCGAGGAAACAGCAATGATCCACGCCGCCGTCGTCGATTTCCGCGGTTCCGGCGTCCTGCTGCCGGCGTGGGGCGGGGTCGGGAAGACCAGCACCGTGGCGAAGCTGGTGGCCATGCCTGACGTGCGGTTCATGGCTGACGACTGGGCCTTTATGGGCGCGGGCGGCATGCTGATGGGCTACGCGAAACCAATGTTCATCAAACCGCACCACCGGGCCATCTACCCGGACATGTTCCGCGGAACACGCAAGCCCTTGGCCCCGGGCTGGCTGACCACGCCGGTCGCCCAGCTGGCCACTGCGGTGCATCCCGTGATCGTCCGTTACCCCAAGACCGCCGCCTTCACCAGGCGCTGGTCACCCGAGCACCGGATGGTGCACCCCGCGCAGGTCTTCGGACAGAGCAGGATCTCATCGGCTGCGCCGGTCCAGCTTGCAATGTTCCTGGAGCGCTACGACGGGACGGAGGCCCGGCTTGAGGGACGGAGCCCCGAGTGGATGACCTCGCGGATCGTGGGGAACTTCCACTCCGAGCTCCCGATGGTGTCCCGGCGGCTGGTCGAGGCGCTCGGCGCCACGAGCCTCGTCCCGCTCGAAGAGCACTTCGGGAAGAAGGCCGCAGTGGTCCGGCGGGCCATGGAAGACGTGCCGTGCTGGTTGCTGCGGCTGCCCGCCACCTGGACTGCGGACCAGACCTCCGACTTCGTCGCCAACCTGGTCCGTTCCAAGCTCGACGGGTGAGGTGAAGCAGCGTGCGTGAGCTGAAGGCGTCGGCCGTCGTTCCGGCACGCAATGCCGCCGCATGGTGGGGCGAACGCCTGGAATCCAACGGCAGCCAGCACCCGCACGAGATAATCGTGGTCCACGGCTGCTCCACCGACGACACCGTCGGGATCGCCAAGCCGTGCGCTGCGCGTCAGTCTCCTCCGGACGCTGATCTCCGGGGAAGTTCTGCTACGGGAGGGTCCGTTCCTGCTGCGTTTCCTGAGGGCCGGGTACCCCTCCGCGGCAGTGCTCCTGCCGGCTCTGGTCCCCGCCCTGCTTCTCAGTTGCGTGACCCGGGCCTATTACGGGCTGCGCCGGCCCCGGGGGGCGCCCTACCGAATCCACGGTCGTCGCCATGGCGGCTGCCGTTCTCGTCGTCGCCCAACGGCGGCGGCAGCACAGCAATACGGGCTCACCGGGGTGTCGGTACCTTGGGCGGCGGCGCAAGCTGTCGCCGCCGCACTCGCCGCTTGGCGCCGCTTTGCACGTACCGGACCAGCGCAGCCGCCGCCAACGGTGGCTCACCTGCGGCGGCCCGGCCTCGAACCATGTGAATCGAGAAACAATGACTCGCGAGAGCCCACCAACCCTTCCCGTGCACGGCGTCCACGCGGCGCCGGGACATGCACGGCATGGCGGGGCCAAGCCACCGACGGACCGCAACCTCGGCCTCACCCCCGCTTGGCACATTAATGCACTCGCAGGCATGGGTGCCGCGGCACTCTGCCTGGGCATCTGGGGAATGACTTTGGTCGATCCGCTGCGGATCGACGGTGCCGGACTCATCAGAGTTCTGCCGCCCGCGTACTTCGTGGCGCTGGCACTCAGCCTCGTGGGGTTCGTCGGCACCCTCACGCTCCGCCGCTTTATTCCGGCACTGCTGACGTGGCAAGTGCTCGTGACGGTGGTCATCATCCATGGCGCCGACCCGATCATCCACGGGCTGCCCCGTCTCGAGGCGAGCTTCCGGCATCTTGGGATAGTCGACGTTATGGCCAGATCGGGACAGCTCGATCCAAACGTGGACGCCTATTTCAACTGGCCCGGCTTCTTCAGCACCCTGGCGATGCTTTCGGGTGCCTCCGGCGTCGACGATCTCACCGGCGTCGCCACGTGGGCACCCCTTGGATTCAATTTGCTGCTGCTCGCACCGCTCCTGGCACTGGCTCAGCGGCTAACGGCCAATTCCCGGCAGGCCTGGGCGGGAGTGTGGTTCTTCTATATCACCAGCTGGGTCGGCCAGGACTACCTCTCACCGCAGGCATACGCGTTCCTGCTGGTGGTCGCCCTGCTGGCGTGCCTGCTGAGTGCGTTCAGCGGCTGGGCCTGGCCTACGGGGTTTAACCGCTTTACCGTCAGGACCGCCAACATCGTGGGCAACTTGGACGTAGCCGTGCCCCGGCGCGGGCTGATTGAGCTCTCCCGCCGGGAAACCAGCATTCTCACCGGGGTCTGCGCCGTGATCCTGCTCGCCATGACCGCCTCACACCAGCTCACCCCGTTTGCCGTTATCCCGATTATGGTGGCCATGATGCTGACAGGCCGCCTGCGCTCGCGTATGCTTCCGTTGCTCGCGTTGGTGCTGCCGGTGGCGTGGCTGTTGTTCCCTGCCTCGACATACGTCGAAGGACATATTGCGCAGCTCTTCGGATCTTTCGGTGACATTGGCGCCCACACCCTCGGGGTTCTGGGGTCCCGGGTCGCCGGCAGCGACGACCACATTTTTGTTGTTTACACCCGGATGGCCGAGGTGGCGGTGGTCTGGGGTCTTGCCGCCGTGGGTGCCTTCGCGGGTCACCGCCGGAAAGCGCCCTGGCTCGCCGCGGCCGCCGGTGCACTGGCCCCGCTGATCCTGATCCCGGCGCAGCCCTACGGCGGCGAACTGCTGCTCCGCCTCTACCTCTTCAGCCTGCCCTTCGCAGCTTGCCTCGCTGTGCTGCCGCTGGTTTCTGATCGGCCCATGGGGTTGGACATCCGGCGCGCCCTCGGCCTGCTGCTGATGGGCTCCGTCCTGGCGACAACCACTATCGTCTCGCGGTATGGCAACGACAGTATGGAAAGCTTCAACGCCGACGAGATCGAGGTGGTGAATGAGCTCTACGCGACGGCGCCCACGGGTTCGCTCCTCATCGCGGCGGTGGGCAATACTCCGTGGAAATTCCAGAACTATGCCGACTATGACTACCGGGCTCTCGTGATGCCCGAGCCCAGCAGCACGCCCTCTTTACTCACGTGTGATGCCGCCAATCAGCTTGCCGCAAAGTCGGGCGCCTACATGATCATCACCGACAGCCAACGTGAGGCTGCGGAGCTTCGAGGGGCAGTGGCGGTCGGTGACCTTCATAGGTTTATGGCGAAGTGCGGAAACAGCCGCGGCTGGACAAAGGTCTATGAGAATTCCGGCGGCGTAATATTCAGAATCGAAGGAGCAGGGAATGGCTAATGAACGCAGCTACGTGACCTATGCGACGGCCGCTGTCGCCGTCGCCGCCGTACCACTTTCATTCGTCGGCCCCGGGGGCCTCCGGATGGCAGTGATCGGACTCCTGATGTTGGCGGGTCCGGGCACGGCACTAGTTCTTCTGCTTCGCCTGGACCCGCCGCGTTCGATGCAGGCGACCGGGGCGCTGCCGCTGAGCATCGCCGTCGCCATCGCGTTCAGCCTCGCGATGTCAACGCTCGTCGCCACGGCGATGATTTACGCCGGGCTCTGGTCCCCGCCGGTTGCCGTCACCGTGCTCTCCATCGCCACCCTCGGACTACTCGCACTCGAGCTCAAGAAATCCGGTCAATGGCCCGCCCGCGCGCTGGTGCGCGCGAAGTAAACGTCCTCCCGGTGGAGGTCGCCACCATCACGACACCCGCACACAGCGGGTGTCGTGCCGTAACCGCCCGGTGAAGTCGCACTGCCAGGCAATCGTGATCACAACGGGTTTTGCGAACCGGCACCTTGCCGGTCGCTGACCGGGTACAACCGGCGCCTGCGGCGCTGCGAGCCAGGTTACCGCCAGACGGGATCACATCAGGAAGTCGCAACAACCACGGAGAACACATCAATGCGCAAACTCAGAGCACTCAGCACTGTGGGGACGCTCGGCCTGCTCGTGGCCAGCACCCTCGTTTTTGGTTCCGCACAGGCAGGCTCGGCAGCGACCTGTCAGACGGGCAAGGCAGCCCCAACGAATACCTTTCCCGGTACGGTGGCCGTAGCCACCAACTTTGAATCAAACAGTCTGAGTCCCTTTACGCCGACCGTGTCGGGGACCGGAACCGCAACGATTTCCAGTGACTCGTCCAAGAGCACATC
>JBFGBS010000239.1:0-4376 GCA_041567475.1 Arthrobacter sp. | reverse complement strand
GTGGCCGGGCCGTCCTTGATGTGGACGAACTTCACGCGGTCGCCGAGGCTCGCGAGGATCTCGACCGGATCGTGCCCGCCGACGGCCACCCAGTAGGTGTCCACCTCAAGCACGAGTTCGGGGTCAAGCAGTCCGGCGAAGTACTCCAGCGCGGTCTGGCCCTCGATGGAGGACTCCAGTTCCCACTGGTGGTTGTGGTAGCCGACGCGGATGCCGTATTCGGCGCCCTTTTTCGCGGCGGCGTTGAGCTTTGCGGCGGTGGCCTGGATGTCCCCGGCGGACTGCCAGTGCTCGGCGGAAACGTAGGGGTCAATGACGGTGCTGATGCCCAGGTCCCGGGCAGCGGCGAAAATTTCGTCCTGGTCAGCGCTTAGCAGCGGAGCATGGCCGGACGGCGCGGTAAGGCCGTTTTCCTTCAGGGCGGCCCCGAGCTCCTTCGCGGTGGCCACGAAGTTGTAGGGCTCCACCTGCGTGAAGCCTAGTTCAGCAACGCGCCGGATGGTTCCGGGCAGATCCTGTTCGAGGGGTGCGCGAAGCGTGTAGAGCTGCAGGGAGTATGACATGGCGGTCCTTTGCAGGGGTGGATGGGTCCCGACAACCTCGCTGTCCGCGCCGGGGATTTTGGTCCAGCTTCACGCTAGGGAGACTTATGCCGAACGTCAAGCAAAAGTAGGAAAAAGCTTTGCGGCTTGTGAAACATGACATGCGGAAGTGCTTCGTGCTATCACTTGCTCATGAGTGCGATCCCAGGCGTCGACCACGCCGATTCAGAGATCAGCGGCGGTATGTCACGCACCGGTGACCTGTTCCAGCTCCTGCGCGACGGCAAGGCCAGGACCCGCGCAGAGCTGTCCCTGTCCACGGGCCTGGCTCGCTCGACAGTGGCTGCCCGCATTGACGCGCTGATGCTCCACGGGCTCGTCGGCCCCGCCGGCGAAGCGACATCGAGCGGCGGAAGGCCGCCGTCGCGCTTTGCCTTCAACCCGGCCGCCCGTGCCGTCGTAGCCGTGGACGTGGGCGCCACCCATGTCCTCATAGCTGCCACAGACCTCGGCGGCACCATCCTCGCGGAGTGCCGGCTCGAGCAGGACGTCGCCGCCGGTCCCGTGGAGGTCCTGGACCGCGTAGTGGCGGAAGCGGCGAAGCTGCTGGCCCGGGCCGGCCGGGGCAAAGCTGATCTCGCCGGAATCGGAATCGGTCTGCCCGGCCCGGTGGAACATAGCACCGGCATGCCGGTCAAGCCGCCGATCATGCCGGGTTGGGACGGGTTCGACGTCGTCCGCTACGTCCAGCGCACCTTTGCGGTTCCCGTCCTGGTGGACAACGACGTCAACATCATGGCCCTCGGCGAACGAACAGCGCACTGGCCCGGGGACGAGAACTTCCTCTTCATCAAGGTGGCCACGGGAATCGGTGCCGGCATCATCAGCAGCGGCCAACTCCAGCGCGGCGCCAACGGCACCGCCGGCGACCTCGGCCATGTCCGGGTCCCGCGCGGCGACGAGGTGCTCTGCCGCTGCGGTAATTACGGCTGCCTGGAAGCGCTCGCCTCCGGCGGTGCCCTGGCACGCGCGCTGAACCGCCCGGAACGGCCCGTACACAACAGCCGGGATGTACTGGACCTCGTCGCCGGCGGCGACCCGCAGGCCATCCAGGCGCTGCGCCAGGCCGGCCGGGACCTTGGCGACGTCCTCGCCACAGTGGTGAACCTCCTGAACCCGTCGGTGATCGTGCTCGGCGGCAGCCTGGGCCAGGCCGGTGAGCACCTGATGGCCGGGGCACGCGAGGTGGTCTACCGGCGCTCGCTGCCGCTGGCGACGACGCACCTGCGGATTGGCCTGTCGATCGCGGGGGACCGGGCGGCCATTCTCGGCGCCAGCCAGATGGTCACCCAGCACGTGCTCTCACCGGCTGTCATCGAAGCCACCCTGCAGGCGGCCGGCTGAGGCGCTCCGGACCCCGTTCCTCCGCAGTGTCTTCAGGGGCAGTGTCTCAATCGGCGGGCCAGTCCCGTACGTGATAGCAATGGGACTGATGAAAACATATTTTTGCCTGACGGCCATGCCGCGGCACCCGTGAGCACCGGTTTCCTGGCCAGGGTCCCGCGCAGTTGGATCCTGCTGGCCGCCATCGGCCTCATTGCCCTGAACATGCGCGGCCCGTTCATCGCGGTGGCCCCGGTCGTCGCGGAGATCCAAAAGGACCTCGGCTTCACCGCGGTGGAGTTGGGCTTCCTGACCGGGATCCCGGTGCTGTGCTTCGCCGTGGCCGCGCCGCTGGCGGCCCTGGCCGGACGGAAGCTCGGCCCGGAGGCCGCCATCACGCTGACCCTGCTGGGCGTGCTTGCCGGTGTGCTGGTGCGGTCCTCGGGTGACGGCGCCGTGGTGATGGTCGGCACGGTCATCATCGGCCTGGCCATCACCATCGGCAACATCGTTGTCCCGCTGATCATCCGCCGCGATTTCGCCCCCACAAGGCAGGGCACGGCGATGGGCATCTACACCGCCGCCTTGAACATCGGGTCCTTCCTGACCTCCATGGTGACGGCGCCCCTGGCCGAACTGCTCGGCTGGCGGCTGGCGCTGACTGCCGGTGGCCTCTTCGCCGTCGCCGCCGGGGCGGCCTGGCTCGTGGCAGTCGGGCGCCGGGCCTTCGTCCGGGCAGCCATAGCACTTCCGGACCCGACGCAGGCGGCCCTGCCGCCGGCGTCGCGCTGGATTACGCTGGCCCTGACGGCGGGGTTCGCCGGGCAGGCGTTCTCGTATTACGGGGTCACCGCCTGGTTGCCGAGCCTGCTGGCGGACGAGCTCGGGATGGCTCCCTCGGCGGCGGGCGCCGCATCGTCGCTCTTCCAGATTCTGGCCATTGCCGGGGCGCTGGGGATTCCGTTCGCGGCCCGCTATGCCAGCCCGAGGAACGCCGGACTGGGACTGGGGCTGTTGTGGTTGACGGTTCCGCTGGGGCTGTTGCTGGCACCGGAGCTGTGGTGGCTGTGGTCCTCGCTCGGCGGCATCGCCCAAGGCGGCGGGATCACGCTGATCTTCATTGCGATCATCCGGCTGGCCCGGGACCAGGCCTCGGCAGGCAAGATGTCCGCCGTCGTTCAGGGTGCGGGGTATTCCGTCGGCGCGCTCGCCCCCACGCTGCTGGGTGCCGCGCACGGGGCAAGCGGGGCCTGGACCATTCCGCTGCTGCTGATCCTGGGCTCCGTGACCACCTTCATTGTGGGCACCGCGTTGTCCCTGCGGCATGTGCCGTCGCCGCGCTGACCCTGGAACACGGGCCCGGGCCGCCGGGGTGACAGTTCAGAGGTGACAGCCAGGGCCCATGTCCGCGACGGACATGGGCCCTGACTGTCACCTCGACGCCGTCGTCGATGCCTGAGTGGTGGTGTTCCGCCGCTGGGCTGCCACCCGGATTTCGGGCTGCCTGTTGCGAAGGGCGGGCAGCCCAGCTGACGGAATTCTGGGGCCGGCGCAGGTGTCCTGTGCGGCCGCCGGCGGTGGTTAGGCCGGCACGAGCGACGGGTCCTCGCGGAGGGCCTCGACGCCGTCCCGGGCCTCGTGCAGGAACCGGTCGTATGCGGGGAGCGTCAGGAAGGCCGGGAACGCGGCGCCGAGCGTCACTTCCTCGAAGATGTCCCGCGCGTCGGCGAACCGGTCACCTTCGAAACGCTCCAGCCGGGCGAACTCCTCGTCCAGCATGTCTTCGACCCCTTCGCGGGTGACCACGTCGCCGGTGTCGGTGATGGCGCGGGAGAAGATCCACTGCCACAGCTGGGAGCGGGAGATCTCCGCGGTCGCGGCGTCCTCCATCAGGTTGTGGATGGCCACTGCGCCGTTGCCCCGGAGCCAGGACTCGATGTAGCGGATGCCGACCTCGATGTTGTTCCGGATGCCCTGCTCGGTGATGGTGCCGGTGGTGGCGGCGATGTCCAGCAGCGCACGGTCATCCGGAATGACGTCCTCGCGGAGCCGGTCCAGCTGGTGCGGACGGTCGCCGAGGACGCCGTCGAACACCTCGAGGCAGACCGGAACCAGGTCCGGGTGCGCCACCCAGGACCCGTCGAAGCCGTCGGCGGCCTCCCGCGTCTTGTCGGCGCGGACCTTGCCGATCGCGATGGCGTTGGCCTCGGGATCCTTGCGGTTGGGCACGGCGGCAGCCATCCCGCCGATCGCCATGGCGCCGCGCTTGTGGCAGGCGCGGACGAGCTGCTCGGTGTAGGCGCGCATGAACGGCTGGGTCATGGTGACCTGGCCGCGGTCCGGGAGCACAAAGCGGGCTCCGCGGGTGCGGAAGTTCTTGATCAGGGAGAAGATGTAATCCCACCGGCCGGCGTTCAGGCCCGCGGCGTGGTCGCGCAGTTCGTAGAGGAT
>JBFGBS010000238.1:0-4399 GCA_041567475.1 Arthrobacter sp. | reverse complement strand
GAGAAGCTCGCCGACGAGATCCGCGACCTGGGCCTGCAGGCCACCGTGGTGGCCGGCTCGGCGCGCGAAGACGTCAACATCGCGGTCCCCGGATACTCCAAGGATGACGCCGGCAAGGAATCTCCGCTGGGCATCGTGCAGCAGTCATGGGTGCGGCAGAACGCCGCCGACGCCGTCTCCTCGTCGCTGACCTCCACCAACCTCACGCTGTTGTTCCTGACCCTGTGCGGGGCCGCCCTCCTGACCGGTGCCTCGACCGTGAGCTTCATCCGGAAGCGCCGCAGCGAAGCCGGCATCCTGCGCGCCATGGGCTGGACGCAGAAGAAGATCCGGAACTGGGTGCTGTCCGAGTTCGGCGTGGGCGCGGCCATGCTCGCGGCCGCCGGCATCGTCCTGTCGCTGCTGAGCTGGAGCCTGGCGACCGCCATCGTCTCTGCGTCCGTGCTGGCGCTCTACACCGGTGCCGCCCTCATCGCGGCGCAGCAGCTGCGCCACCGGGACGTCGTGGACCAGGAGCCGCAGCACGACGAGCGGCTCATCGCGGTGGATTCGCCGCTGACGTTCGCGAACCGGCAGCTGAGCACCAATAAGTTCAACACCATCTCGCTCGCCGTCGCCGTCGGGGTCTTCGGTGCGGCCGTCGGCGGACTGGCCGCGCTCCTGATCGACATTCCGCGGGCGGCCGGTGCCAGCGCGTTGAGCGGGCTGGCGGCTGCCAGCGTCGCCCTGCCCAGTATCGTCCTGGGCGTGGCGGGCGTGGCCGTGGGCCTGATCCTGACCCTCGTCACGGGACGCTTTGAGCTCCAGTCCAAGCGCCAGTACCTCGGTACCCTCTCGGCGATGGGCTGGAACCCGGACATGCTCGGACAGGTCCGCTTCTTTGAAACTGCCATGGTCGGGACGGTCGCATTGCCGCTGGGTGTGCTGGGCGCCCTCGGCATCGGACTGCTCGTGGCCCCCTATGCCGCACTGTGGGCCGCGCTGGCCAGCCTTGTGGCGATCATCTGCTGGATTCCCATTGCAACGAAAGTAGTCCAATGACCAACGACCTGAACCCTGACAGGGTGGCACACGACCGGATGACGGCGAGCACCCGGCGGGGCGCCCACAAGACCCGGGCGAACACGATCGTCAAGGTCACGGACCACGCCACGCCGCTGGAACTGAGCAACGTGACCATCCACTACGGTGGCGGCAAGGGCGGCGCGGATGCTGTCGACGTCGTTGATGATTTCAACCTGACGCTGCACGCCGGCGAAATGCACTGCGTCGCGGGCCGTTCGGGCTCGGGCAAGACCAGTATCCTGACGGTCGGCGCCGGCCTGACGCTGCCGACGTCGGGACGGGTCTTCTGGGAAGGCGATTCGCTCGAGTCGATGGCGGACGACGAGATCGCTGACCGCCGCCGTGCCCTGATCGGCTACGTGGACCAGGGCGGTGCCCTGATCGACGGCATGAGCGCCCTGGAGAACGTCCTGCTGCCGGCCGTCCCGGACGGCGAGGTGGACCAGCGCCGCGACATGGCCAAGGACCTCCTGGACCTTGTGGGCCTGGGCCGGCGGATGCGGCACCGTCCCGCGCAGCTCTCCGGCGGCGAGCGGCAGCGCGTGGCCATTGCGCGCGCCCTGATCCTGGGTACCCGCGTCCTGGTGGTCGACGAGCCGACGGCCAGCCTGGACCGGGCATCGGCGAACCGGATCATCAGCATCCTCAAAGACACCACGTCCGACGGCATCGCCGTCCTGGTGGCGTCACACGACCACGAGCTCGTCCGCCTCAGTGATACCCTCACCGAACTGATCTAGATCAGTTATCCCTTCGCACCAAAGGTAACGTCCCTCCCGTGACAGCTTCCGCAAAGACCCCGTTCTACATCACCACGGCCATTACGTACCCGAACGGCGTGCCGCACATCGGCCATGCCTACGAGTACATTGCCACCGATGCGATGGCCCGCTTCAAGCGGCTGGACGGGTTCGACGTCTTCTTCCTGACCGGGACGGACGAGCACGGCATGAAAATTGCCCAGACGGCGGAAAAGGAAGGCATCACCCCCAAGGAACTGGTGGACCGGAACGCGGACATCTACAAGGCGGCGCATGCGGCCCTGGGGATTTCCTACGACCGGTTCATCCGCACCACCGACGCCGACCACTACACGGCCTCGCAGGCCCTCTGGAAGAAGATGGAAGCCAACGGCGACATCTATCTCTCCAAGTACGAAGGCTGGTATTCCGTCCGGGACGAGGCCTACTACGTCGCGGACGAGACCGTCGTGAAGGACGACGGCGTCCGCTACTCGCGCGAAACGGACACCGAGGTGACGTGGACGGCGGAGGAGAGCTACTTCTTCCGGCTCTCCGCCTACCAGGACAAGCTGCTGGCGCTCTATGAAGCGAACCCCGAGTTCGGCGCCCCGCAGTACCGCTTCAACGAGGTCATCAGCTTCGTCCGGAACGGGCTGGAGGACCTGTCCATCAGCCGGACCAGCTTCGACTGGGGCGTCCCGGTCCCGGGCAACGACAAGCACGTGATGTACGTGTGGGTCGATGCCCTCACCAACTACCTCACCGGCATCGGCTACCCCGATCTCGAGTCGGAGTCCTTCAAGAAATACTGGCCGGCCGATGTGCACGTGATCGGCAAGGACATCTCCCGGTTCCACGCCATCTTCTGGCCTGCGTTCCTGATGAGCGCCGGTCTGGAACTGCCCAAGCGGGTCATGATCCACGGCTTCCTGCAGAACAACGGCGTCAAGATGTCCAAGTCCGTGGGCAACGTCGTCGCGCCCGAGGACTTCGTAGCCCAGTACGGCCTGGACCAGGTGCGGTTCTTCCTCCTCCGGGAGGTCCCGTTCGGCGCGGACGGCAACTACAACCACGAGGCCATTGTGGGCCGGATGAATTCGGACCTCGCCAACAACTTCGGCAACCTCGCCCAGCGCTCACTGTCCATGGTGGCCAAGAACTGCGAGGGCAGGGTTCCGTCCCCGGGTGCATTCACCGCCGCCGACGAGGCACTCCTGGGCCAGGCCGGCGGCCTGCTGGAGATTGCCCGGGCCGCGTTCGAAAAACAGGAGTTCAGCCGCGCACTGGAAGCGATCTGGACCGTCCTGGGCGACACCAACGCCTACTTTGCCGAGCAGGCACCGTGGGTGCTGCGCAAGACCGACGTCGACCGCATGAACACGGTCCTCTACGTCACCCTCGAAGTGCTGCGGATCGTGGCCATCCTCGCCCAGCCGGTCATGCCGTCCGCCGCGGCGGCGGTCCTGGCCAGCCTCGGCCAGCCCGAGGGGGAGTCCCGGCAGTTCGCCGCCATCACCACGCCGATCGGAGCAGGCACGGCACTGCCCGCCCCCTCGCCGGTCTTCCCTAAGTACGAGGAGCCTGCGGAGGCTTGAAGACGTCTCAGAAAATGAGACAATTTGACCAGCATGTGGATTGCTTGGCTAACCTGACAGTATGAGCGCATCCACGATCGATCTGGCAGTCATCCCGGGCGACGGCATCGGCCCCGAGGTCACGGCCGAAGCCCTGAAGGTCCTCGAAAAGGCCGCCGCCGCCGAAGGGCTCGTGCTGCAGCAGACCCACTACGCGCTCGGCGCCCAGCACTGGCTGGAGACCGGGGAGACACTTCCGGAGGAAACGCTCGCGGACCTCCGCACCCGGGACGCGATCCTCTTCGGCGCCATCGGGGCGGCCCCGGGCGACACCCGGATCCCCTCGGGCCTGATCGAACGCGAACTCCTGCTCAAGCTGCGCTTCAGCCTGGACCACTTCGTCAACCTGCGCCCGTCCCGGCTGTACTCCGGCGTCAGCAGCCCGCTGGCCAACCCGGGCAGCATCGACTTCATCGTGGTCCGCGAGGGTACCGAAGGCCCGTACGTCGGTAACGGCGGCGCGCTGCGCGCCGGCACCCCGCACGAAATCGCGACCGAGGTCTCCCTCAACACCGCGCACGGCGTGGAGCGCGTGGTCCGTGACGCCTTCCGCCGCGCCAGCGAACGTCCGCGCAAGAAGCTCACGCTCGTGCACAAGCACAACGTCCTCGTGTACGCCGGACACCTGTGGAAGCGCACGGTCGAGGCCGTGGCCCAGGAATTCCCGGAGGTCACCCACGACTACCTGCACATCGACGCCGCCACGATCTTTATGGTCACCGACCCCGCCCGCTTCGACGTGATCGTCACGGACAACCTGTTCGGGGACATCATCACCGACCTTGCCGCGGCCGTGACCGGCGGCATCGGACTCGCCGCCTCCGGGAACATCAACATGGACCGCACCGCCCCGTCCATGTTCGAGCCCGTCCACGGGTCCGCGCCGGACATCGCCGGACAGCAGAAGGCCGACCCCACCGCGGCCATCCTCTCCGCCGCCCTGCTGCTGGACCACCT
>JBFGBS010000237.1:0-4401 GCA_041567475.1 Arthrobacter sp. | reverse complement strand
GTCGTGCTCTCCCGCGGAACCCGGGGCGCCCCCCATGTGGTGGGTATCGTCGTTGAGGTCCCGGGGAAGAAACGCGTGTTCGTGCCAATGACGCGCGTCACCTCCATGGATTCGACCCAGATTATCTGCACCGGACTGGTGAACCTGCGCCGCTTCGAACAGCGCGGCGCTGAAACCCTCGTCGTGGCCGAAATGTTTGACCGCCGTGTCACGCTCGCCGACGGCAGCGGCGATGCCACGATCGAGGACATCGCCATGGACCGGCACCGTTCCGGCGACTGGTTTGTCAGCAAACTCTTCGTCCGCCGCGGCCACTCGCTCTCCCCGCTCAGCCGGCTGCGCCGCAACGAGACGCTGATCATCGACTGGGCGGACGCCCGCCAGGGCGCCAAGACCGAGCGGCAGGCCGCCACCCAGTTTGTCGCCACCCACGAAGACCTGAAACCGGCCGACTTCGCCGAGGCCCTTCAGGAGATGAGCGATAAGCGGCGCTTTGAAGTGGCGAGCGAACTGCAGGACGAGCGGCTCGCCGACGTCCTGCAGGAAATGACCGAAGGCGACCAGGTGGAGATCCTCTCGGCCCTGGACGTCAACCGCGCCGCGGACGTGCTGGAGGAAATGGATCCCGACGACGCCGCGGACCTCCTCGCTGAGCTTCCGAGCGCGCAGGCCGAAGAGCTCCTGCAGCTGATGGAACCCGAGGGTGCCGAGGACGTCCGCCGCCTGCTGGAATACGACGAGGACACCGCCGGCGGCCTGATGACCCCGGTCCCGGTCATCCTGCCCCCGGAAGCGACGGTCGCCGAGGCCCTCGCGCACGTCCGGCGGGAGGAACTTTCACCGGCGCTGGCCTCCTCCATTTTCATTGCCCGGCCGCCGCTTGAGACCCCGACCGGCCGGTTCCTGGGCGTCGTGCACATCCAGCAGCTCCTGCGCTTCCCTCCGCCGGAGCCGCTCGGCAACCTGGTGGACAAGAACCTGGAGCCCGTCTCGGACCAGGCCCACATCAGCGAAGTGGCCCGCACACTGGCCACCTACAATCTCAACTCGCTCCCTGTGGTCAATGACGACGGACGGCTTGTGGGGGCGGTGACTGTTGATGACGTGCTGGATCACCTGTTGCCCGATGACTGGCGCGCCCACGAGGACGACGCCCCGATAAGGAAACTGGGAGGCCGCATTGGCTGACAGCAGCGCAGCACGAAACCCCGGCACCCGCCCTGGAAACCTCGGCGGACTCGATACCCCGATGAGCGGACGGCAACGGATCCTGCCGAAGTTCTCGCCCAATCCGGATGCCTTCGGCCATGCCACCGAAGGCTTCGCCCGCTTCATGGGAACCCCGGCGTTCCTGGTCTATATGACGGTGTTCGTTCTCGTCTGGCTGGCCTGGAACACCTTCGCCCCGGTGGCGTGGCAATTCGACTCCCGGGCCCTCGGGTACACCCTGTTGACCCTTATGCTCTCCCTGCAGGCCTCCTACGCCGCGCCCCTGCTGCTGCTGGCCCAGAACCGGCAGGATGACCGGGACCGGGTCTCGCTGCAGCAGGATCGCCAGCGCGCCGAACGCAACCTCTCCGATACGGAATACCTGACCCGCGAGCTGGCATCGCTGCGCATCGCCCTGCGCGAAGTCGCCACCCGAGACTATGTCCGGGCGGAACTGCGCAGCCTGTTGGAGGACATGCTCGAAGCGCAGGAGGAACTGCGCACCCACGACCCGTCCGCCGGCCTGCACGAAACCCCCCGGGACAAGGTCAAGGAGAAGCTCCGGGAGCGGCGCGACAAGCAGCGCGGTCCCCGGACCCAGCAGATCCCGAAAGTCAAAAACAGGCCCAACACCCCTGGACCGGACAGTACCGGGTCACCGGCACCGCGCACCTCCCCCGAAAGCTGAGAGCATCCCCCGCATGAGTATTCCGCTGGACAGCACGTCCCTGGAACGGGCCGTCAACGCGGCCCTGGCCACCGTGATCGACCCCGAACTCCGCCGGCCCATCACCGAGCTGGGCATGGTCGAATCCGTTGAGGTCACCGCCGGGGGTGCGGCCCGGATCGCCGTGCTCCTGACCATTGCCGGGTGTCCGCTGCGCGGCACCATCACAGCCGACTGCGAGGCCGCCCTCTCCGCCGTGCCGGGGGTGACCGCCGTCGAGGTCGATCTGAAGGTCATGAACCAGGATCAGCGGGACGCCCTCAAGGAGAAGCTGCGCGGCGCCGGCGGCCAGCGCGGTATCCCCTTCAACCAGCCGGGGTCGCTGACCAAGGTCTTTGCCGTCGCGAGCGGCAAGGGCGGGGTCGGCAAGTCCTCCGTGACGGTGAACCTCGCGACCGCCCTCGCGGGGCAGGGCCTGCGGGTGGGAATCGTCGACGCCGATGTCCACGGTTTCTCCGTCCCGGCGCTGATGGGCATCACGCAGGCCCCGACCCGGGTGGACGACATGATCCTTCCGCCGGTGGCGTACGGGGTCAAGGTGATCTCCATCGGCATGTTCGTCGCCGGCAACCAGCCCGTCGCCTGGCGTGGCCCGATGCTGCACCGCGCCCTGGAGCAGTTCCTCACGGATGTCTACTTCGGCGACCTGGATGTCCTCTTCCTGGACCTGCCGCCGGGCACCGGCGATATCGCCATCTCGGTGGCGCAACTGCTCCCGCAGGCCCAGATCCTTGTCGTCACGACGCCGCAGGCCGCCGCAGCCGATGTCGCCGAGCGGGCCGGGACGATTGCGACCCAGACGGGCCAAAGTGTGGCCGGCGTCGTGGAGAACATGTCGTACCTGGAGCTGCCCGACGGGAGCCGGATGGAGCTGTTCGGCAGCGGCGGCGGCGCGGTTCTGGCCGAGCGCCTCTCGGCCTCCGTCGGCGCCGACGTGCCGCTGCTGGGACAGGTCCCGCTGGACATCCTGCTTCGGGAAGGCGGGGACGCGGGGGTTCCGCTGGTCCTCGGCCGTCCGGAGACCCCGGCGGCGCTGGCCCTGACCGGCATTGCCAGCAGAATTGCGGGCGTGCCGCGCGGCCTGGCCGGCGTCCCGCTGGGACTGCAGCCGCGCTGACCGGCGGAGCCGTTGCCCGGGGCCTGGGTGCCGGCTAGGGTCGAGGCGGCCGGTCGGCCCGGGGTCTAGGTGGCTTCGGAGTCGAACGGCGCGGGTTCGCCGGCCGGGAGGCGCTCGATGACCCGGGACGGGCGCTTTTCCGCGGTGGGAACGGCAGCGGCTGCGGCTGCGGTCGCCACTGCCGGTGCGCCGGGGCTCACGGGTTTGGTGTCATCTTCCAGCAGCGCTTCCTTGATGATCCGCCGCGGATCGTACTGCCGCGGATCGTACTTCTTCCAGTCGACGTCGTCGATGTCGATCCCGACTTCGTCCTTGATCTGCTCGCGCGCCCCGGATGCCATCCGCCGGACTTCCTTGACGATATTGGCGAGCTTCTGGGTATATTCGGGCAGCCTGCTGGGACCGATCACGAGAAGTCCGATGATCAGCAGAAGCAAAAACTCCGGTCCGTTGATTCCAAGCACTTTAGGAAGATTACCCCCTCGGTCACACCAGCGACGACTCCGCAGGCCCAAGCGTCTGCCGCGCCGGGGCGGATGACCGCGTCAGGGCACCAACAGCCCGAGCAGCCGGCCCAGTCCCCGCTCCATCCGGCCCGGAATATCGGCGGCCGCCGGGTCCGCCGTTCCGCCGGCGGCGGCGCCGGGTCCGGCCATGAGGGCCGCGAGCGCGTCGTCGGCCTTGTCCGCGGAGAGATCCGAAACGTAGGTGATCGTAGCGGCGCCGGTCTGGTAAATGGCCCGGTAGGAACCGGCCGCATTGACCCAGAGACGTCCGTCCGGGGCCGGCCCCGTGTCCGGTCCGGCCGGCAGGTAGGCGCCCGGCTCGGCCGCAACGAAGCCGTCGGCTGCGGCGGTGTGGCCGGTCAGGATGTTCTTTGGCGGCACCGCGGCGGACGGCAGGGGCGCCTGCAGGTGGCGCTGCGGCTCGGTTCCGGCGGATTCGGGCACCGGCGCGGCGTGCTGTTCCAGGACCGTGGCGAAGTGCCGGCCGTCCGTGAGGCGCAGCTCCACGAGGTCGGTGCCGGCCACGACGGCGCTCCGGGCCCAGAGCACGTGGAAGCCGAGTTCCCGCAGTTCGGGGCAGGTCCAGCCGCGCGAGCGCAGTTCCCTCAGTTGGCCGGCGGTGAGCGCTCCGGCCGGGGTGAAGTCGGGCATGCCGCCCATGCTCCAGCCGCCCGCCGGACCATAAGCCGCCCCGGGGCCCATCCCGGCGACGAAAGTGCCCGGGATGGCCGCGCCGCGGGAAAACACCGGAGTCTGCCGGTCCTCCCGTCCCGGCCCGGCGTCACCGCCCAGCACATAGGCGGCACCGGCCAACAGCGCCACCGCGGCCGCTGTCCCGCCCG
>JBFGBS010000236.1:0-4406 GCA_041567475.1 Arthrobacter sp. | reverse complement strand
GAGCAGCAGGATGCCGACCAGCACGGTCAGCTCCCGCTCCGGGTCCTCGAAGAACCCGGGTACGGTCAGGAACGCGATCGCCGACACGACCAGCCGCTGGACGGTGGTCCGGGCCTTCGCGACGGCCCAGCCCAGGCCGAAGAGCCACAGCGCCGGCTCCGTGTGGGGGACCCCGGGTTCGATGATCTCGAAGCGGGTCAGCAGTCCCACGCCCGTGATCGCCAGCGGGAACAGCAGCGGGGACCGCCGCTCGGCGCGGCCCGCCCAGGGGATCGCGAGCAGGGCCGTCATCGCGACCAGGATGTAGACCAATACCTCGATAAACCAGAAATGCCACTGGGTGGTCACTTCTTCCGGCCCGATGATGGCGTTCAGGAGAAAGATGTTGGCGAGCGTGTAGTCATCCGTCAGCAGGTAGGCCGCCCCGATGAAGGTCACGCTCGGCACCACCACCCGGGCCAGGCTGGTCAGCTGCCGCCGCAGCCGCGCCAGCCCCTCCCCGGCAAGCTGGAAGCGGGCGAAGTTGAAGCCGGCAACGGCCAACAGCACGTGGGCCGTGCCCTGCCAGTGGAACAGGCCGATGTGCGTGCTGACGATGCAGATGATCGCGATGGCCCGCAGCGCGATGCCGGTCTCCACCGGCGCGAACCACCGTCGCCGGCTCCGTGCCGGCGCGCCGTGGTTATCGCGATGGTTGTTGTCGGTGCCTGTGCCGCCGGTGCCCGCGCCGCCGGTCGCGTCACGGCCGCTCCCGCTGGCCTGACGAGGTTCCAGGTCCTTTACGGCGGTCACGTGCCAGTCGGCGGGCAGGTGCCCGAGCACCTGCTCAAGCCGGACCGACGCCGCCACATAGGACAACGAGTCGCCGCCCAGGGACACGAACGTGTCCTCGTCGGCGATGTCGGTAACTTCCAGCGCGTCCGCGAAGACTCCCTTGACCGTATCCGCCGCGGCCGGCCCCCCGCTCGGGGAAGCTATTGTGACCGGTTCGGCCGGAGCCGCGAGGGCTAGCACCGCGGGGTAGTCGAGCTTGCCGCTGGCGAGGCGCGGGAGGTGCTCGACGGCGGTCACGCCCACCGCCGCCCGGGGCAGCCCGAGGCTTTCGGCGAGGACCTTGCCGAGCAGCATGGCGTCCTGCTCGCCCTCGACGGCGACGACAAGGCGCTCGTCCGTTCCGGCGCTCGCCGCTGCAATGCCGAGGTCCGCCAGGATCCGTTCCACCTGGCCCAGATCCACGCGCAGGCCCACGATCTTCACGAACCGGCTGCGCCGGCCCACGATCTCGTAGACTCCGGCCGGGTGTTTCCGGGCGAGGTCGCCGGTGCGGAGTTCCTCGATGGTCCGGCCGGCGGCGAGGTCCGCGGGGGATTCCGCGTAGCCGAGCATCACGTTGGGGCCGGTGTAAACGAGTTCGCCGTGTTCCAGGCC
The DNA here is from genome assembly GCA_041567475.1 of Arthrobacter sp. Classification (GTDB taxonomy): domain Bacteria; phylum Actinomycetota; class Actinomycetes; order Actinomycetales; family Micrococcaceae; genus Arthrobacter. The sequence goes on along the minus strand of JBFGBS010000236.1, from coordinate 2,978 downwards.
GGGGACCGGGTCAATCCGGAACTCCCCGCCGGGCACCGGGACGCCGATGAAGCCCGGGAGGGTCTCGGCCAGGTCCGGCGGCAGGTACGCCATCCGGGCGGTCGCCTCGGTCTGCCCGTACATCACGTACAGGTCCCAGCCCCGGCGCCGGCCCAGCTCCGCATTGCTGCGGACCAGATCCGGTGCCAGCCGTCCGCCGGCCTGCGTGATGTAGCGCAGGGCGGGCAGGTCCATCTCGGCGAAGCCCACGCGGTCCAGCAGCTCAAAGGTGTAGGGCACCGCGGCGAAGGAGGTCGCGGCGCTGCGGCGGAACAGGTCCCAGAAGCAGGGGTCCACCACGGAGAGGCCGGTGAGGACCAGTCCGGCGCCGCGCAGCAGGTGGCTGTTGATGACTGAGAGGCCGTAGCAGTAGGACATCGGCAGGGTGGTGGCGGCCCGGTCCGCGGCGGTGATGCCAAGGTACTCGGCAATCGACTCGGCGTTGGCCTGCAGGTTTGTGTGCGAGAGCCGGACCAGCTTGGGGGAGCCTGTGGAACCGGAGGTGCTGAGCATCAGGGCCAGGTCCGGGTGCAGCTCGTGTCCGGTGCCGGGGCGGCGCTCCTCCAGCGACGTCTCGCCGCCGCCGGTGCGCAGGACCACGTCCGGGTCGTACGCTGCCACGAGCGACTCGAGGGCGGCCGGCTTGTCCGCCGGGAGCAGGATCAGCGGGTGGCGGCCGGCCAGCGCCGCCAGGTAGGCGACAAGGGATTCGACGTCGTTCGCGGCGGCCAGGGCGACGAGCCGGCGTTCGGTGCCCAGCCGTGCGGCGAGGTCCTCGACGCGCCCGGCGAGCTCCCGGTAGGTCAGGGTGAAGCCGTCCGCCAGGACAGCGGGCCGGTCCCCGTGGCGGGCCAGTTCCGCGGCAAAGGGGGCCCGTGCGAGATCAAGTTGCGTGGTCACCCGGGATATCTTATTAGCCAAGGCTTACCTAAGTAAAAACGGGCTGACGCACAACGCAACGCTGGCCGGCCCTGGCGGCGGCACGAGCCGGCGTGCCGGATCAATCCCTCGATTCGCCCGCGGACGCGGGTTCGCGGAATGATGGCTGCATGGAGAGCACTGACGTACAGCCCTGGGTAAAGAACTACCAGCCGGGCGTCCCGGCCGAAATTGACCTGCCCACGGAGTCGCTCGTGGCCATGCTGGAACGCTCCGTGGCCGAGGCCGGTGACGCCCCGGCGCTGGAATTCTTCGGCCGCCGGACCAGCTACGCCGAGCTCGGCGAACAGGTGGACCGCGCCGCCGAGGGCCTGCGGAAACTCGGCGTCCGGGCCGGGGACCGGGTGGCGGTGATCCTGCCGAACTGCCCGCAGCACGTCGTCGCGTTCTACGCGGTGCTGCGCCTCGGCGCCGTCGTCGTCGAACACAACCCGCTCTACACCTCCCGCGAACTCCGGCATCAGTTCGAGGACCACCAGGCCCGCGTCGTGATCGCCTGGGACAAGGCTGCCGCCGCCGTGAAGGACTTCCCGGCCGACGTCGAGATCGACCACGTGGTCTCCGTCAACCTCTTGGAGGCGTTTCCCGCCGTCAAGCGGCTGGCGCTGGGCCTGCCGGTCAAGAAGCTCCGCCAGAGCCGCGATGCGCTCACTGCCCCGGCGCCGGGCACCATGGCGTGGAAGGAACTCCTGGGCTCCGGCCGGATCGATCCGGCCCACCCGCGCCCTGACGTCACCGACCTCGCCGCGATCCAGTACACCTCCGGCACCACGGGCCGGCCCAAGGGCGCCATGCTGACCCACTTCAACCTCTACGCCAACGCGTTGCAGGGCGAGGCGTGGATGGCCGGGGCGCAGTACCGCGAGGAAGTCTTCTACGCCATCCTGCCGATGTTCCATGCCTTCGGCATGACCCTCTACCTCACCTACGGCATCCGCAAACAGGGCCTGCTGGTGCTCTTCCCCAAATTCGACCCGGACCTGGTCCTGGCCGCCATGAAGAAGTCCCCGGCCACCGTCTACTGCGCGGTCCCGCCGATCTACGAACGCACCGCGATGGCCGCCCGGGAGAAGGGCGTCTCGCTGCGCTCCGCCAAGTACTGCATCTCCGGGGCCATGAACCTGCCCCCGCACGTAGTGGAGCTCTGGGAATCGGTCTCCGGCGGGCTGCTGGTGGAGGGCTACGGCATGACCGAATCCTCCCCGGTAGCCCTTGGCAACCCGTTCCACCCCAGCCGGCGCACCGGCACGATCGGGGTGCCGTTCCCCTCCACCCTCATGAAGGTCGTGGACCTGGACCGCCCGGATACCGAGGTGGCCCAGGGCGAGCCCGGCGAGCTGCTGATCAAGGGCCCGCAGGTCTTCCAGGGCTACTGGAACAACCCCGAGGAAACCGCCAAGGCCCTCACCGGCGACGGCTGGCTGCGCACCGGCGACGTCGTCACGGTCGACGCCGACGGCTTCACCACGGTGGTGGACCGGGCCAAGGAACTCATCATCACCGGCGGCTTCAACGTCTCACCCACCGAGGTGGAGGCCGTCCTGCGGCTGCACCCGGACGTCCGCGACGCCGCCGTGATCGGCAAGCCGCTGGAACGCGGCGGGGAACTGGTGGCGGCCGCCGTCGAACTCGAACCCGGCACGGCCCTGGACGAGGAGGCGCTGCGGGAGCACTGCCGCGAGCACCTCGCCGGGTACAAGGTCCCTAAGCGGATTGTGCCGATCCAGGACATGCCGCGCTCCATGCTGGGCAAGATCCTCCGCAAGCAGGTCCGCGAACAGGTCCTGCCGGGGTTGTGAACGACGGCGGCGGGAGGCGCAGCGGGCCAACCCGTCACAGGCGGCGGCGGGTCGGCATCTCGTGGACCTCGACCATCTCGGGTGCGGACGCTGGCGCCTCGCCCAGGCGACGGGCGAGCCGTGACGTCCACGGGCTCGCCGTGACGCCGTGCGCAAAGACACTCACCAGAATCGTCCACACCGCAACGGTGAACACGGTCT
>JBFGBS010000235.1:0-4410 GCA_041567475.1 Arthrobacter sp. | reverse complement strand
GGCTAGCCGCGTTCGATGTTGCTGAGGTCGCGCAACACGCCGAGCCGGCCGTCGGTGTTCTGGACCAGGAATTCGTCGCCACGGTCCTCCAGCGCCAGCACCCAGCCGCCGGGTTCAATCTCGAACGCCGGCGCCCCGGTCTTCTCATCCACGGCAGTGCGGGGCTGCGCGACGGCGAACCAGAACGCTTCGTGCGCCGGCCCGGCCGCGTCCCCGTCCGGACGCTTGTCCGGGTCCACGGTAGCCCCGACCGGCTCGGCCGCGCGGACCTGCGGTGTCGCGGTGGTGGGGGCGCTGCCGCCGGCGCCCGGGACGTCGGCGGCCACGGTCGTCTCGGCAGCCGAGGGCCCGGACGGCTCGGCCGATTCCTTGGGCTTGGCACCGGACGACGCGGCCGACGGCGATGCCGCGCCTGACGACCCGGATGATGCCGGCGGCACCGCGCCGGCAACCCGTGTTTCGGGGCCGCCGGCGGAAGCCGCCGGTCCCGTTTTGGCCGTCGACCCGGCGGCGGCCGCGGCCGAGGCAGCAGCCGCTGACGCAGCGGGAGCAGCCGGCACCGTTGCGGTAGCGGACGCCGACGGGGCCGGTGCCGCCTTCTGGGAGGCAGCTTTTTCCGGGGCGGCGTCGTGGCTGCCGGGCATCACACGGTGGGCCCACTCCGCCACCTTGCCGGTTTTGGACTCATCGGTTTTCTTGGCTTCCGCAGGGGGCTTGGGGGCCCGGGGCTTGCGGACCGGCACGGCCGTCTCCCGCGCCACCACATGGGCGGGAATTTCCGCGCGGCCTGTGAAGTCGCCCGCGAAGAACGGGATCCACCGCCCCAGGACGGTGGCGGCGAAGAGGCCGAGCGCGCCGATCAAGCCCACCAGCATGCTCGGCACGAAGGCCCCCGCGACGGACAGGAAGAAGAAGGCCAGTGCGAAGGACGCCACCACGGAGGCGAACTGGTCCATCGACAGGGATCCGAACCGGATCCTTGTTTCGGGGGTGACCCGGCGGGCGGTGAACAAGGCGGATACGACCAGCGGCAGGACTACCCCGAGGCCCAGGAAAAAGAGGCTTCCCAGGTTCCAGAGGTTATAGCCGCCGGCGAACATCGGAATGAGCGAGGCGACAAAGAGCAGGAAGGTCGAGCCGAAGACGGTGAGGTCCCGGACCGTAAACGGACCCAGAACGGCCTCGTTCTTCCTGCCTGCATCCTTGTCCACTGTGAAGCGGGGCGCGTCACCAAAGCCGTCCGGCCGGTGTCCGGCCGGATCGTTCGACGTCCGGGCATCGGTGTCTAGCTGCCGGTCTGTCTGCTCGTTCATTCTGTTCTCCTTAGCGTGACGGCACCGCGGACGGCGCCGTCTGATGGCAGGAACACGCAGGACCGCAAGCGGCGCTGTCGCCTCCATCGGATCTGGCAACTTACTTCCAGCCTAGTCAAGTGCCGGACTGATCACTAGGTGACAAGCCGTGCGGGGCGGGCCGGGATTCAAGCCCTGACCTGCGGGTCGGCAGGCGCCGCCCCAAAGGTCAGGGGGCGCCGCTCGGCGCATATTCGGCACCGCCCGCGGAGGCCTGTGAGACGCGCCACACATCACCGGATGCCCGGGTATAGGGTTATCGCGGAACAGCTTTGGCGGTGTTGCCGAGCCCATCAGCTGCCCCTTGCCGTCGCCAGCGCCGCGCGGCCGGAGGCGCCGGACGGAGCGCGGAAGCCCCGAGCACGGATCAATGAAGATGAGGTTAACCATGTCCCAGCAGACGCCCGGCACCACGACGGCCCAGTCGCCCGCTACCGCATTGTCCGCCGCACCGTCCGGCCAGGGCGACGCCTTCGAAAACCTCTCGCAGGAGAACCGCCGGTTCGCCCCTTCCGAAGAGTTCGCGGCCAACGCCGTGGTCACGGCCGCGGAATACGCCGACGCCGGCACCGACCGGCCCGCGTTCTGGGCCCGGCAGGCCCGCGGGCTCTTGAGCTGGAGCAAGGACTTCACCCAAACCCTGGACTGGTCGAACCCGCCGTTCGCGAAGTGGTTCGTCGGCGGGGAGCTCAACGCCGCATACAACGCGCTGGACCGCCACGTCGAGGCCGGACGCGGCGACCGGGTCGCCATCCACTTCGAAGGCGAACCCGGCGACACCCGCACCTACACCTACGCGGAACTCACCACCGAGGTCAAAAAAGCCGCCAACGCTTTTGAGGCCCTCGGTGTCGCCAAGGGCGACCGCGTGGCGGTGTATTTGCCGATGATCCCCGAGGCCGTGATCACGCTGCTGGCCTGCGCCAGGATCGGGGCGGTCCATTCCGTGGTCTTCGGCGGCTTCTCCGCGGACGCGCTGCGGTCCCGGATCGACGACGCCGAAGCGAAGCTCGTCGTCACCGCCGACGGCACGTTCCGCCGCGGCAAGCCCAGCGCCCTCAAGCCGGCCGTGGACGAGGCACTGTCCGGCGACGGAGATGGTGCCGGCCACACCGTGCAGAATGTCATCGTGGTCAACCGCACCGGGCAGGACGTGGCCTGGACCGAGGGCCGGGACCTCTCGTGGGCGGAGACCGTGGACGCCGCCTCCGCCGAGCACACCGCCGTCGGCCACGACGCCGAACACCCGCTCTTCATCCTCTACACCTCCGGCACGACGGGAAAGCCCAAGGGCATCCTGCACACCACCGGCGGCTACCTGACCCAGACCGCCTACACGCACCGGGCGGTCTTTGACCTGCACCCGGAGACCGATGTGTACTGGTGCACCGCCGACGTCGGATGGATCACCGGCCACTCCTACGTCGCCTACGCCCCGCTCATCAACGGCGCCACCCAGGTCATCTACGAGGGCACACCGGATTCCCCGCACCAGGGCCGCTGGTGGGAAATCGTGGAGAAGTACAAGGTCTCCATCCTCTACACCGCACCGACCGCCATCCGGACCTTCATGAAGTGGGGCAAAGAGATCCCGGCCGGCTACGACCTGTCCTCCATCCGGGTCCTGGGCTCCGTCGGCGAACCGATCAACCCCGAAGCCTGGATGTGGTACCGCGACGTGATCGGCGGCAACGCCGGCAAGCACGGGGAAAAGAAGGAACACCCCGCCCCGATCGTGGACACGTGGTGGCAGACCGAGACCGGGGCGCAGATGATCGCTCCGCTGCCCGGCGTGACCGCGGCCAAGCCCGGCTCGGCGCAGGTGCCGCTGCCCGGCATTGCCGTGGACGTCGTGGACGAACTCGGCGAATCCGTGCCGAACGGCCACGGCGGCTTCCTCGTGATCCGCGAGCCGTGGCCGTCCATGCTGCGCGGCATCTGGAATGACCCGGAGCGGTTCAAGGAAACGTACTGGTCCCGGTTCGAAGCCATGTACTTCGCCGGCGACGGCGCCAAGAAGGACAACGACGGCGACATTTGGCTGCTGGGCCGGGTCGATGACGTGATGAATATTTCCGGGCACCGGCTCTCCACCGCCGAAATTGAATCCGCCCTCGTCTCGCACCCGTCCGTGGCCGAGGCCGCCGTGGTGGGCGCCGCGGATGAGACGACCGGCCAGGCCATCGTCGCCTTTGTGATCCTGCGTGCGGACGCCGTCGATTCCGGCGACGCGACCGCCACCGAACTCCGCAACCACGTCGGCAAGGAAATCGGCCCGATCGCCAAACCCAAGACCATCCTGGTGGTGCCGGAACTCCCCAAGACCCGGTCCGGCAAAATCATGCGCCGCCTGCTCAAAGACGTCGCGGAAGGCCGCGAGGTCGGTGACGCCTCGACGCTGGCGGACAACACCGTCATGGCCCAGATCGCACAGTCGCTGCGGCGGTAACAATCCATCCGTCCTGCGGGCGGAACAGGGCCCGGGGCGGCCGCTGCCGGTCAGCGGCCGCCCCGTGATTGCTGCTCAGTGCCGGGAGCGGCGCTCCTTGTCGGCGCCGTAACCGCGGGCCTGCACGACGACGACTTCGAAGTCCTTCGCGTCGGGCACGCCGAATTTCGCGTTCACCGCGGCGAGCCTTTTACCGAACAGGGCCGCCGTCGTCGGGACCTGGAAGTCCGGGCTCGTGATGATTTCCTTGACTGTCCCGGCGGTCAGTCCGCGGTCGAGCCGGATGCGGCTGATCTGGTTGAGCCGGTTCTGGACCGCCCACAGCGTCCTGCCCCGCAACACGATGCCGTCCACATTGGGCAGGTCCAGGCCCTCGATGCGGGCGCTGGCACCGGTGCGGGTGTCAACGGTGTACACCGATTCCTTGGCCGAGTGCGCCACGATCAGCGTCTGTCCGCCGCCTTTGGCAGCGATGCCGTTGAGGTTGAACAAGCCGGGGGTTTCGGCGGCCGGTCCGGTCAGCGTCAGGGTCCGGGCCTGCCCGGTCCTGCCGTCGCGATCGACGGGAATGAAGTAGAGCTCGCCGCGGACGGAATTGGTGAACCAGGC
>JBFGBS010000234.1:0-4426 GCA_041567475.1 Arthrobacter sp. | reverse complement strand
TTGGCTGCACTGCAGGCCGGGACGATCTCCTGGCAACACGCCCGCATCATCGTGGAAGAAACCTCCGGGCTGCTACCCGCCGGCGCGGCAGAGCTGGAGGCGCACTTCCTGGACCCCGACGCACCGACCCCCGCCCGCGGGTGCCAGGCCGGGGAGCTCGTGCCGTCCCGTTTCCGGGCCAAAGCCCGCTCATGGCGGGAACGCCACCACCCGGTCAGCATCGAAAAACGCCACGTCAGGAGCGCCGCGGACCGTCGGGTCGACTTCACGCCGGACCGTGACGGCATGGCCTGGCTCTCGGCCTATCTCCCGGCCGACACCGCCGCAGGGATTTGGGAACGGACCACTGCCGCGGCGCGCACTCTCCAGGGCCCGGACGAGTCCCGGACCCTCAGCCAGCTCCGCGCCGACGTCGCCGCCGGCTGGCTGCTGACCAGCGGCCACAGCACGGGATCATGCTCCGCCGGCGCATCGTCCGGCGGCTCCGGCAGTTGCACCGGCGGCGGCAGTTGCGACGGCGGGTGTGTGACCGGGCATGTACCCTCCCCCAGGGCGCAGGTCCTGATTACCGTCCCGGTCCTGTCCCTCCTGGGCGCTACCGATGAACCCGCCGTGCTGGACGGGTACGGGCCGATTCCGCCAACCATGGCCCGCCGCCTGATCGCTGACGGCGCCGATTCCTTCCACCGCGTCCTGACGGATCCTCGTGACGGCGCACCGTTGGAAATCGGCCGCACCAGCTATCGGGTCACGAAGGCCCAGCGGCAGTGGCTTCGCCTCCGCGACGGTAAGTGTCCCTTCCCCGGCTGCAATAACCCCTCGCTGGACAACGAAGCCGACCATCTCCTGGCGTGGGCCGACGGAGGCAATACCGGCATCTCCAACCTGGGCCAGCCCTGCCGCAAGCACCACCGCCTGAAACACAGCTCCTGCTGGACACCAAGCGGTGCCAGCAAGGACGACCCGCCGGGATGGACCTCTCCATCAGGCCGGCGCTACCCGAGTGAGCAGCAGGATTGGGAGCCGGCCGAGGTGCCACACCAGTTTCTGATATCCGAGGAATCTGACTGGGATTCGGCTATGGATCTGCCTCCGGACCCATTCCCCGAGTGGTACCTGTTCACGGCGGGGCACACTTTTGCAGCCGCGGAAACGGACGGTTGGTCGTGGCCAGTGTCTGAGGACGTCCCGGTCCCGGTTGACCAATCAGAATAAAACCATGCCGTCTTCCATTGAGCGTCAGGCTTCGAGCCTGTTGCACTTCGTTGTTCCAGACCCGGATTTCGGGCCCGGGTCTGGAATTCCAGCATCGGTACTGGCGTTCAGGCCCGCGTGGCGGGCTGACCGCCGTCGGTCACTTCTGCGTCCTGATCGTGTGCGGGCCCGACGTCGGACTTTCCGGCCATCGCGCCCGGTGTGGCCTCCGTAGCCTCATGGCGCTCTTTGTGGCCGTGCCCGTGGCCGTCATATTCGTGGGCCTCTATGGTCCCGTCCGCACGGTCCGCTGCCTCGAGGACGCGGGCGTAGGGGACTGCGAGCCACACGGCCAAGACGATCCCGATGACGCCGCCTACCAGCTTGCCGACAATCAGCGGGAACACCATGTTGGGCTGGAAATTGGCGCTGAAGGCCAGATGGTCGCCGAAGGTGAACGCGGCGCAGACGGCGAAGGCAATGGTGAGCACCTTGTCCCGCGGGGGCATGAACCTGACAACCCGGAACAGGGCCAGGATGTTGGCCGCTGCCGCGAGCAGACCGGCAGCCCCTTCTTCACTGAAGCCGAAGCGCTTGCCGACGGCGGAGAGCGGCGCCGCGAACCACGTGCGGATGGCGTGGACCATGGGGAAGGCACCGGCCAGCATCACACCGATGTAGCCGGCAACTTCCAGGGCCCGGAACTGGTCCTCGCCGTCGGCAATAAACGGGGCCAGGGGCCACGTTCCGAAGACGTCAAAGACGCCGGTGAAGTACTGCACCACGGACAGGGCCAGCGCCAGTTTGATGATGATTTCCAGGCCCCGGCCGAAGATAATGAACGCCTTCACCATGAACTTCGAGAAGAAGCGCAGGCCCAGGGCCAGCATGAGGACGATGAACGTCAACGGCGCCAGGTTCAGCAGGATGTCGCCGACCGGCAGGTCAAACGGGGTATCCGACGCCGAGGTGTTGGAAATATCGCTCCGCAGCGGTGTGGCACCGCCCTGCATGATCAGCGTGATGATGAAGACGGCGAAGGGAATCGACAGCAGGCCTGCCATGACCCCCAGCGCCATGTATTTGTGGTCCCGTTTGTCCAGCATGGCCAGCCCGACCGGGATGGAGAAGATGATGGTGGAACCGGCGGTGAAGCTGACGGCGAAGGCCATGATCCAGGCGCCATGGCTGCCGGCGGTTTCGAAGGCGAGGTGGTATCCGCCCATGTCACCGGCGATGAGCGTGGTTGCCGCGAGCGACGGGTCGGCATGGACCCAGGAGTAGATCGGCGCCAGGTAGGTGGTGACCAGCTCGCTCAGGATCGGAATGAAAACCATGATTCCCGCCACCGGCAGGAAGATGGGGCCGATCGCGTAGATGCCTTCTTTGAATTCTTTGCCGAAGCCTTTTTCGTCGTCGAAAATGGCGCTCACCGCACCGATGAGGAGGAACCCCATCATGATGTAGATGATGATCTGACCGATTACTTCCATACTGGCCACCAAGTGCTTTCGGGAGTGGCCGGCGGAACCCCGGGGGTGCCGCCGGCCGAGCGGAGTGCGATGAAGGGGCTATTTAGCCGAGGAGTGCGCGGGTGTGGTCGTTGAGGAAGACCCCGTTGGGGTCGAACTCCCGGCGGACCTGGAGGAAGGAGTCAAGCTCGGGGTAGAGCTTTTCCAGCCGTTCCCGGGTCATGAAGTGGATCTTGCCCCAGTGCGCACGGGCGTCGTAGTCCTGCAGCACGGAGTCGACGTCGCGCAGGTACGGCCAGTAGTTGGTGCCGGGGGCGCCGGAGACGGAGATGACGGTGGTGTCGCGCTTGGCGAACGGGGAAAGGTAGCCCTCGTCCTGTTTCACCCAGCGGACTTCCATCGGGTACTTCTGGTCCGGGTGCGCGGTCCGGATCAGGTTCTGCACCCGTTCCACGGCCTCTTTGCCGTGTTCCATCGGAACGTAGTACTCCATTTCGTGGAAGGGGATCATGAACCCGCCGGGGTAGATCCGGTAGGAACGGTCCCGCCGGGACCCTTCCTCAAGGGAGATGTCCGTGGCTTCGTTGAGCTGCACCTGGTTGTAGCGCTTGGTATAGCTGCGGCCTGTCATCCGTTCGCCGGCCGGAGTGGGCAACTCGTACAACTGCGCCGAGTCCTCCCCCGGGCACCACAGGAACGAGTAGTGCCGGTTCCCGGCAATGTCGGCGTCCCAGGTCGCGGCCGTTTCCTCCCACGTGGGGTAGGTGATCTGTTCCTGCAGGTGGTAGCTGTCCACCACCTGCAATTCGACCTCGAGGAAAATTCCCAGCGTGCCGAGGGCAACCTGGGCGGCGCGCAGCTCGTGGAGCCGGTCCTCGCCAATTTCGACGATTTCACCGTGGCCGTTGACCAGGCGGACCCAGCGAAGGCTCGACGAGAAGGAGCCGAGCTCGATTCCGGAGCCGTGGGTACCGGTGGAGATGGCACCGGAAATGGACTGCTTGTCGATGTCGCCCTGGTTGCTCAGCGCCAGGCCCTGCTCCCAGAGCGGGTCGCCGAAGGCGCTGATCGGGGTGCCGCCTTTGGCACGGACACGACGGCGGGCGGGATCGGTGCCCGTGATCCCGGACAGTGCCGAGAGATCCATCAGGATTCCGCCGGTCTGCACCAGCGGGGTGAAGGAATGGCCGGCGCCCACCGCGCGGACGGGAAGGCCCTGCCGGATGGCGTACCGGACAGTGTCAACGACTTCCTGCTCGGTCCGCGGCTTGACGGTAAAGGCCGGGGTGGCGGACTGGTTGCCGGCCCAGTTGCTCCAGAGCCGGTGCGTATCGAAGGGGGCCGGCGGAACGGACAGGGCATTGCGGTCCTGGCCGGCGTTGCCGGGAACGGTTCCGGATACATTGGTGGTCGTGGTCATGCGGATCTCCGAACGTGCTGGGGGCGTGGATGAGGTGCTGGGGCTGCGTCAGGCGCTGTGGTTGATCATCACGTGCTTGGTGCGGGAAAAGTCCTCCAGGGCGTAGAGGGAGAGGTCCCGTCCGTAGCCGGATCCCTTGAAGCCGCCCCAGGGTACTTCGTTGGCCAGGACCAGATGCGAGTTGACCCAGACCGTGCCGAAGTCCAGCTGCCGGGGAACACTCATGGACCGCCGCGCATCACTGGTCCAGACGGAGGCTGCCAGGCCGTAGGGTGTGTCGTTGGCCCGGCTGATGGCTTCCTGCTCGTCGGAGAAGGTCTCGACGGTGACCACGGGACCG
>JBFGBS010000233.1:0-4439 GCA_041567475.1 Arthrobacter sp. | reverse complement strand
CACCGCCGGTCCTGGGGGCCGCCCCGGCAGCGACGGGCACCAGTTGGTCGGCCAACTCGCGCGTCTGCCGGTCGTGGGCGACCAGCAGCACGGTCACCCTCCCGCGCAGGGCGGTTATGGCGCCGTTGACGGCATCGGCCGAGCCGCGGTCCAGGTGTGCGGTCGGTTCATCCAGCAGCAGGATGGTGGCCCCGGCCTCGATCCGGGCAAGTCCCCGGGCCAGCGCCACCCGGCGCAGCTCCCCCGGGCTCAGCTCGGCGGGGTGTTTGGCAGCGAGGTGCCCGGCGGCACAGGCGCGCAGGCAGTTCATGGCGGTTGCGTCCGTCCGGTCGTCCGCGCCCGCCGGGGCCGCCGCGCCCGCCGAGCCCGCCGGACCTGCCGAGCCCGCCGGACCTGCCGGGGCGCCAAGGTACAAGCGGATTTCGTCCAGCACCGTGGACGCGACCATCACCGGATGCTGCGGAACCCACGCGATGTCCGCCGTCGTGAATCCCTCGAGGCGACCGGAGATGGCCGTGCCCGCCCCGGAGCCGATGGTGCCGGCAAGTACGCCCAGCACGGTGCTCTTTCCGGCCCCGCTGGGTCCGTCAAGGGCAGTGATTTCTCCCGGCGGGGCGGTGAAAGTGAGCGGGCCGACGGCGTCGTGAGCCCTGCCGCCGTACCGCACCGTCAGGCTGGTAACGCTGACGGCTGGCGGCCCGGCGTGTGCTGTCGCAGTGGGTAGCGGAACCACCGGGACCGGCAGCAATGGCGCGGCTTCCGGGGCGTCAAGGACGGCTGTTGTCTCGGCGAGTGCCACCCGTCCGTCGTCGCTGGCATGGTGTGCCGTGCCCAGTTCGCGCAGGGGCAGGTAGCAGTCGGGGGCGAGGATCAGTGCGAGCAGCCCGACTTCGAGCCCCATGTCCCCGTGGACGAGCCGGACGCCGATGAAGACGGCGACGACGGCGACGGAGATTGTGGCGATTAGCTCCAGCGCCAGCGCGGAGAGGAAGGCGGTGCGCAGCGTGTCCATCGTGCGGACGCGGTACTGCTCGGACATGTCCTCGAGGGCCTTGCGCTGGGCCGAGGCGCGGCCCAGGCCGACGAGGACCGGGAGGCCTTTGGCCAGTTCCAACATGTGGCCGGAGAGCCGTGCGAGTGCGGTCTGGGCTTCGTGGACCCGGTCCTCGGTATACCGGCCGATCAGGATCATAAAGAGCGGCACCAGCGGCACGGTCAGCACGATCACGACGGCGCTGATCCAGTCCGCGAAGAGGATCCGGGCCCCCAGCAGGAGCGGCACCGCCGCGCAGTTCACCAAGGCGGGCAGGAACTGGGTGTAGTAGCTGTCCAGGGCGTCCAGGCCGCGGGTGGCCAGCACGGCGAGGCCGCCGTCGGAGGGCCCGGCCGTGCGGACGCCGTTGCGCAGCGCCGTTCCCAGCAGCCGCGATCGCAGTTCTTCCTTAACCCCGAGGGCGGCGCGGCGGGCGGCCACGGCCTGGCCCCAGACGGTGAGGGACCGCAGGACTACACCGGCCAGGCCCCAGCCCAGTTGCTCTCCCCAGGCCGGGTCCTGGGACATCAACCCGGCAAGCATCGAGGCCGCGGCCTGGGCCATCAGGACCAGGGCGAGGGCCTTCAGCGCGCCGAGCAGGCCCAGCAGGTAGAGGGCGGAGCGGGTGGCGGGGCCTGCCGGGAACCGGGGTTTCATGGGGCGTTAGTCCTTGGGTGCCAGCGCTTTGGCGGCGATCGCGGGCAGGAAGCTGTGCGCGTCGGGGATGTGGTGTGCACTGACCCGGCGGCGGAACACCCAGTAGGTCCAGGCCTGGTAGGTCAGGACGAGCGGCAGCCCGATGGCGGCGACCACACTCATCAGCCCGAGCGTGTAGTCGGACGAGGAAGCGTTGGAGATCGTCAGGTTGAACGCCGGATCCAGGGTCGAGGGCAGCACCACCGGGAAGGCGGCCCCGAAGATCGAGACGCTGCCGAGCAGGAGGAAGGCGCTGAGGGCCAGGAAGGTGCGGCCCTCGGAGCCCGTGCGGGCCAGGATCCAGGCCACGACGGCCGCGACGGCGGCGAGGGCGACGGCGACAATGGTCCAGGCCTCGCCGCTGAGGAACTGCAGGCTCACTGCCCAGCCGACGAACGGCAGGACCAGGAAAGGCAGCAACCGGAGGAACCATCGGCGGGCCCGGTGCCGGATGTCGCCGTCGGTCTTGAGGGCCAGGAACGCGAGCCCGTGCAGCAGCGAGAAGCCCACGACGGCCAGCCCGCCGAGCACCGCGTAGCCGCTGAACCAGGCGAAGGCACCGCCCTCTCGGTCGCCGTTGGCGTTCAGCGGCAGCCCTGTGGTGGTGAGTCCGAGGGCAGTTCCGACGCCGAAGGCGGCAACGAGGGAGCCCAGCGCGATGGCCCAGTCCCAGCGGGCACGCCACTGGTCGGTGTCCACCTTGCCGCGGTATTCAAAGGCGACAGCGCGGAAGATCAAGGCCACCAGGACCAGCAGCAAAGGCAGGTAGAGGGCAGAGAACAAGGAGGCGTACCAGAGCGGGAAGGCCGCGAAGGTGGCCCCGGCGGCAGTCAGGAGCCAGACCTCGTTGCCGTCCCACACGGGCCCGATCGTGTTCAGCAGGACCCGGCGTTCAGTGTTGTTCCGTGCAAAACTTTTCATCAGCATCCCCACACCGAGGTCAAAGCCCTCAAGGAAGAGATAGCCCGTCCACAACACGGCGATGGCGATGAACCAGATGGTAGGTAGCAGATCCATGCTGAGTATCCTCTGAGATTCGTGGGTGTCGGGTGCTTAGTAGGCGAAGGCCAGGACGTCGTCGCCGGGCTTGCCGGTTTTTCCGTCCCCTGACGGGGTGTCATCGCCGTCGTGACGGTCCGGCCCGGCGTGGGCGAGCTCGGGCATCGCCGAGACCACGCCGCCGCGAACGTACTTGACGATGAGCTTGACCTCGACGACGAGCAGCACGGCGTAGATAGCAGTCAGGACCACCAGCGAGGCCAGGATTTCCGCGGCGGACACCCCGGGGGAAACGGCGGCGGCGGTGAACATAAAGACCTGGTCGACGCCGGCAAAATCCGGGTTCGGGGCCACAACGAAGGGCTGGCGCCCCATTTCCGTGAAGATCCAGCCGGCGGCATTGGCACCGAAGGGGGCAAGGATTCCGAAGACGGCCAGGCGCATCAGACCACGGGAGGCGGGGACCGTGCCCTTGCGGGTGACCCAGAGGGCCAGAAACGCTGCGAAGGCCGCGATTCCGCCGAAGCCGATCATCATCCGGAAGCCCCAGTAGGTCACTTCCATGACCGGCACGTAGTCGATTTCCGTGCCGGCGCGGTCGCCGTAGATGGGGTTGTCCGGCAGCGTGGTGCCGTACTTGGACTGGTACTCCCCGATCAGGCTGTTCACTCCCTTGACCTCGGTGGTGAAGTCGCCGTTGGCCAGGAAGGACAGGATGCCGGGAACTTCGATCAGGGCCACGATCTCGTCGCAGTTCTTGGAGCCGAGGTTTCCGACGCTGAGGACGGAGAAGCCGGTGCCGTCGTGGCAGGCGGCCTCCGCTGCGGCCATCTTCATGGGCTGCTGTTCGAACATCAGTTTGCCCTGGATGTCGCCGGTGAGGGCGGTTCCGGCGAAGGAGATCATGGCAACGACCGCGCCGATCCGCAGGGACCGGATCCAGACGGTGTAGTCCGTGCGGTCCCGGCCGGGAATTGCAGCCTCGCCGGGAATCACCTTGCCGTCGGTGCCGATGGTGTCGATTCCGTCATGGCGGCGGCGCCATAGGTGGTACCACGCGATGCCAAGCAGGAACGCGCCGGCCACGGCGAGGGCGCCGAACATCGTGTGCGGGAAGGCGACGAGCGCGGTGTTGTTGGTGAAGACGGCCCAGGCGTCGGTCATGACCGGGCGGCCGTTGATGAGCTCGACACCCACGGGGTGCTGCATCCAGCTGTTGGCCACGAGGATGAAGTAGGCGGAGAAGACGGATCCGATGACGGCGATCCAGAGGCAGGCCAGGTGGACGCCGGGTTTGAGCTGTTTCCAGCCGAAGATCCAGAGTCCCAGGAAGGTCGATTCCACGAAGAACGCCAGCAGTGCTTCCATGGCCAGCGGCGCACCGAACACGTCACCGACGAAGCGGCTGTACTCGCTCCAGGCCATGCCGAACTGGAACTCCTGCACGATGCCCGTGGCCACGCCCATGATGAAGTTGATCAGGAAGAGCTTGCCCCAGAATTTGGTCATCCGCAGGTACTCCGGCTTCCCGGTGCGGTACCAGAGGGTCTGCATCACGGCCACGACCAGGCCGAGACCGATCGTGAGCGGCACCATCATGAAGTGGTAGACCGTGGTGATTCCAAATTGCCAGCGTGCGATTTCCAAGGCGTCCAAGGCAGTCCCTACTTGTAGCTGGAGTCCAACCAGTTCTACGCAACGTAGAACTCGT
>JBFGBS010000232.1:0-4448 GCA_041567475.1 Arthrobacter sp. | reverse complement strand
CTGATGATCCCCGTCGTCGTCCGCTCCAGCGAGGAAATGCTCAAGATCGTCCCCAACGAACTGCGGGAAGCGGCATACGCGCTCGGTGTCCGGAAGTGGCGGACCATCCTGAAGATCGTAATCCCGACGGCGATCTCCGGCATCGCGTCCGGCATTACCCTGGCGATCGCCCGGGTCATCGGCGAAACCGCGCCTATCCTGGTCACTGCAGGCTTCGCCACCGGCATCAACACCAACGTCTTCAGCGGCTGGATGGCATCGCTGCCGACCTTCATTTACACCCAGATCCTTAACCCCACGTCTCCGTCCAACCCGGATCCGTCCTCCCAGCGCGCCTGGGGTGCGGCGCTGGTCCTCATCATCCTCGTGATGCTGCTCAACCTCATCGCCCGCCTGGTTGCCCGCGTCTTCGCCCCCAAGACCGGCCGCTAGGCCACGGCCAGCATCCGCCGCCATATCCCAGAAGTGAAGGAACACCATGTCTAAGCGCATCGACGTCAAGGACCTGAACGTCTACTACAGCAAATTCCTCGCCGTCGAGGACGTCAACATCAACATCGACGCCAAGTCCGTGACGGCCTTCATCGGCCCGTCCGGCTGCGGAAAGTCCACCTTCCTGCGCACCCTGAACCGCATGCACGAGGTCATTCCGGGCGCCCGCGTCGAAGGCGAAGTCCTGCTCGACGGCGACAACCTGTACGGCCCGTCCGTTGACCCCGTCACCGTCCGCTCGCAGATCGGCATGGTCTTCCAGCGCCCGAACCCGTTCCCCACCATGTCCATCAGGGATAACGTGCTCGCCGGTGTGAAGCTGAACAACCAGAAGATCTCCAAGGGTGAGGCCGACGCCCTCGTCGAGCGCTCCCTGCAGGGCGCCAACCTGTGGAACGAGGTCAAGGACCGCCTCGCGAAGCCCGGCTCCGGCCTTTCCGGCGGACAGCAGCAGCGACTCTGCATCGCGCGCGCTATCGCCGTGGAACCCCAGGTGATCCTGATGGATGAGCCCTGCTCCGCCCTGGACCCGATCTCCACACTGGCCATTGAAGACCTCATCAATGAGCTCAAAGACCAGTACACCGTGGTGATCGTGACCCACAACATGCAGCAGGCCGCCCGCGTCTCGGACAAGACCGCGTTCTTCAACATCGCCGGTACCGGCAAGCCCGGCAAGCTGATCGAGTTCGGCGACACGCACACGATCTTCAGCAACCCGACCCAGAAAGCGACCGAGGACTACGTCTCCGGGCGCTTCGGATAAGTCCGCCGGGGGAGCGTTTACTTCCCGGCCAGGGGCGAGAACGCGAGCTGCAGCACCAACGCACCGCTGGCGGCAAGGACCGGCGTCAGGAGCCAGAACGCAAGGATGCGGACCACCAAGCGGCGGTTGACGGTGGAGAAGTTCTGGTTCACGCCGGCCCCCAGCACGGCAGACGTGGTCGTGTGCGTCGTGGACATGGGCAGGTGCAGGGCCACCGCGCCGAGCAACAGCAGCGTTGAACTGCACAGCAACGCGACGAAGCCGCGCAGCGGATCGATCCGGCTCAGCCGGTTCCCGATTGTGTAGGAGATCCGCCAGCCACCGGCGAGGGTGCCCGCGGTCATCATCGTGGCGGTGAGAAGTGCGATCCACAGCGGCAGCGGGCCCGTGTCCGCGAGCCCGGCGGCGAACAGCGCCAGGACCAGGACAGCGCTCGTCCGCTGGCCGTCCTGGAGCCCGTGGCCGAACGCGACGGCTCCCGCCGCTACGGCCTGGGACCGCCGCGACCGGCTGTTGACGACGTTGGGCGGCGTGTAGCGGGCTGCCCAGTGCGCCGGCCACACCAGCAGGAAGGCTGCTGCGAATGCGACGGCGGGTGAGAGCACCAGCGGCAGCACCACCTGAAGCACCAGGGAGTTATTCACCCCCGTGACCGGCAGGCCGCCTGTGAGGAGATTCCCTAGGCTGGCGCCTGCCAGGCCGCCGATCAGCGCATGGGTGGATGAGGCGGGGATGCCGCGCCACCACGTGTACAAACCCCATACAGCAGCGCTGAGCAGCCCGGCCAGAACGATCGTCAGGCCGCTGTCTCCGGGCGGGAGCCGGATCCATGTCCGGCTGATTTCCAGCACGAGCGTGGCGCTAAGCCCTGCGCCGATGAAGTTGAAGAGCGCTGCCAGCAAGATTGCCACGGTGGGTGTGAGCGCGCGGGTCCGCACTGCGATGGCCACCGAACTCGAGGCGTCCTTGAAGCCGTTGAGGAATGCAAACACCCCGGCGGTAACCACCACCAGGGCGAAGAAAACAACTGTCACGTCAGGATTCCTTGACGATGATGCTGCCCACCTGGGTCGCGATCCGGCGCATGTCCTTCGTGACGTCCACGAGTTGATTGGCGATATCCCGGTGCCGCGCGTACTGCGCCGACTTCATTTCGTTGAGCATGTCCGCCACCCAGACCCGGTGGGTCTTTTCCGCACGTTTGGCCAGCCGTAGAATCTCGATCCAGTAGTCCTCGAGGTCATCAAGGTTGTTCAGCTGCTGCATGGCGGTGACGGTGAGTTCGGCCTGCCTGCTGATGATTTCCAGTTGCTCTGCGGCCCGCCGAGGCAGCCGGTCGAGCTTGTAGAGGGCCACCAGTTCGGCAGCGGCGTCCAGTTTTTCCATCGCCTCGTTGAGGAAGCGGGAGAGCGTGTACATGTCCTCACGGGGCAGCGGGTTCACGAAGCTCGTGCGCATATGGGTGAGCAGTGCGAAATGAAGTTCCGCGGATTTGGCCTCGTGGTTGTGCATGTCGTCCACAAGGCGGGAATGCTCGGCTGCCGGCGCGCCGAGGATTTCCGAAAGCGTCGCCACGGCAAGGGCTATCTGGCGTGCCATCTGGGATAGCAGATCCAGTCCGGCGGTTTCCTGGGGGAAAAGACGGAGTTTCACGTGATGTCACCGGTCTTCGAAAAGGTGTTCCGGACAGGGCGTGCCGGGGGAACCTGATGTGAGGACCCGCGCATGGGGATTACTTTACCGCCCGGGCGGGGCAGCTGCGGTCAGGCCACCGGGGACTGCGGGGAATTGGACCGCCCGCGGCGCCGTGCCCTGCTGCGGCACGGAAGGGGCATAAAAATGGTGCCGAACCGGATACGCCTCTCGGCGGTAGGCCGCTCTAGGCGGCTAGATGTTGAAGCCCGGGGGTTTCGCGGTTCGGCACCGGTTTCAGTTTTCTACGACTCCCGTCGCAAGTCAACATTGACAGCCGCCCGCCGGCGTGCGTCCGGGTCGGCACGGTTTCTAGTCCAGTTCGCCCAGCCGCCACGCATTGGCGGCGTGTTCGAGGTCCTCGGCCGTCTTGACGAGCAGGTGTGAACTCCGCGTGAGCTTGCTGGCATGGCTGGCGTTGCCGTGCTCGGCGCCGTCGGCGAGCGTTGCCTGGCCAAGCGCCATGACCCGGCAAAAGGCGGCGGAGCGTTCGAGGGCGACGTCGAACTCGCCGTCAAAGGCGCCTGAAAGGATGGCGTCCGCCATGGTCTTCAGTTCCTCCGCCCCGGGCGGTTCGGCCGCGCCTGCCACGGCGTGCGAGACCTGGGCGGTGTCCTTGCCGGCCTTGAAATAGACGGAGATCCGCTCCGGGTCCTGGATGGTGGCCGCCCGCAGGGCGTAAAGCCGCCACAGGGCACCCGGCAGGGACCGGGCCGGGCTCTCGGCCCACATCTCCGCAATGGCCTCCAACCCCTGCTCGTCGGCGAGTTTGACCAGCCGCTTGGTGACCTTGGGATCGTCGCTGTCGCGTCCGCGCCGGACCAGCGCCTGGGCCGCCAGATGCGCCGCTTCGGAAATCCGCGCGGGATCGGCGCCGCCGGCGAAAGGCTCGAAGTCGATGGGGGCGAAGGGCTTCGGCTTGTGGTGCCGGGGCGGTCCGGGGGTGGTGGCTGCGTTCTCGCTCATGCCACCACGCTACTCCTGCCCCGTCGGGTAATCGAGGATCGCACGCAACCCCGCCCCGAGAGCCTCGGTCCACAGGCGGGCCAGGTCTGGGGTAGAGTATTATCGTCCAGAAATGGACGGGGCTGATAGCCGTTTTGGCGTGGAGCAATCCGCGCCGCTGAAGCATCAGTTCGGGCCTTTAGCTCAGTTGGTAGAGCATCGGACTTTTAATCCGTGGGTCGTGGGTTCGAGCCCCACAGGGCCCACTCTTTTAGCGAAGAGTGGAAAATCCCCGGCTTCCTGGTATCAGGAGGCCGGGGATTTTTTGTGCGTCCGTGCGGGCCGTCCAAGCCTTCCGCCGATTCGACGGCGGCGTGCACAGTCGGGGCTTCGCGGCGTCGTCTGTGCGTGGAACCGTCGAATCGGGCGGCGACGGGGCCGCGGGGCGGCCTAGGTGTTCCTGGCAGGGCCCGTGTTGGTGGCCGGCCCGGACTGGGTGGCACCGCCCTCGTCGGACCAGTCGCTTCCCTGCTCATCCGTCAGCGCCGGGTCG
>JBFGBS010000231.1:0-4465 GCA_041567475.1 Arthrobacter sp. | reverse complement strand
TGAAATATACACAGACCATGTTGGAAAGACAACAGTTTCTGTATAGTCCTTCCTAGAAGTACTTCAGGCGTACCTCACCTCAACGTAGAGAAAACGGAGCATCTCATGTCAGCAGCGAGCACCGGAGAATCAGTTCGGACAGTCCGATACGGCCTGATTGGAGCCGGACACATGGCGAGGGAGCATGTCCGGAACCTGGCACTCATCCCGGGGAGCCAGATCGTGGCCATGTCCGACCCGCAGCAGTCATCCTTGGACAAGACACGTGACCAGATCGGTTACGACGTGGAGACCTTCACCAGCCACAACGAGCTGCTGGAGCAGGCCAGCCTGGATGCGCTCATCATCGCCAGCCCCAATGACACGCACATGGCGATCCTCAAGGACATCTTCAGCAGCGGCAAGGAACTGGCCGTGCTGGTCGAGAAGCCCGTCTGCACCACCGAGGAGGACGCGGCTGAACTGGAAAGCCTCGCCGCGGCCTACTCCGCCCCGGTCTGGGTCGCGATGGAGTACCGCTATATGCCTCCGGTTCAGGAGCTCATCCAGGCAGTGCACACGGGTCGGCTCGGGAAGCCCGTGATGCTCTCCATCACCGAACACCGGTTCCCGTTCCTGGAGAAGGTCGGCGACTGGAACCGTTTCAATGAGCGGACCGGCGGCACTCTGGTCGAGAAGTGCTGCCACTTCTTCGACCTGATGCGCCTCATCCTGCAGGACGAACCCACGCGTATTTATGCCAGCGGCGGCAGCGACGTGAACCATCTGGACGAGACCTACCAGGGACGGACGCCGGACATCATTGACAACGCCTTCGTCATCGTTGATTTCCAGAGCGGAAAGAGGGCCATGCTGGACCTTTCCATGTTCGCCGAAGGCTCCAAGTTCCAGGAGCGGATTTCGATCATCGGAGATGAGGCAAAGATTGAATGCCTCATTCCGGTTGCCGCAAGCCACTGGATCGAGGGCGACGAGCACGAAGCGGTGGTCGAATTCAGCCCCCGGTCACCGCTGGGACCCGAAAGCCACGAAGTGCCGGTGGATGAAGCCGTCCTGGCCGCCGGCGCACACCATGGTTCGACGTATTACGAACACCTGGGATTCCGCAAGGCCATCCTGGGAGAAGGCCCCGTGGAAGTTACCGTCGCGGACGGCATCCGGTCGGTGCGGATGGGCCTGGCCGCCGAGCGGTCCATCGTGGAGGGCCGCCCCATCGAGCTTGCGGGCCTCAAGGCATCTGTAGGGAGCTGACCGCAGGATCCGGTCGTCAAGGTCAAGGTTCGGGCAGCTCAGAGAGGCTGCCCGAACCTTGTCACACACCAACAGGTCGCGCTTTTGGCCGGCAACCGCTCCGCTGTCATCTTCGCGGGCTCCGTGGCGTCAAGGCCTATGGGCGGCTTATGAAGCCACAATCACTTGAACTGACGCTGATTCCAAGGCCTCCGCGATTTCGGCCGGTGGAAGAGCGTCCGTGACCAGAATGTCGACGTCGTTGAACGGCGTCAGCCGTGCCAATGCCGAACGCTGCATCTTCTGGTGGGTAGCCACGACGACGACGCGCTCTGCGGCAGCCATCAGGGCCACCTTGGTGGCCCGCTCCAGGTCGCGTTCGATGTAGAAAGCCCCGTCGTGTATTCCACTCACGCCGATGAAAGCGGTCCGTACCCGCAGGCCCTCTATCGCGGAGGTCGTCATTGGCCCGGTAAACGCCTGGCTATCGATCAGGAGCTCGCCGCCAAGGCAAATGGTCCGGGCGGCCGTCAACTGCATGCAGCGCTGGATGGTGGGGACCGAATGCGTGATTATGGTCCCGGCGAACGAGAAGGGCAGCTCCTGGGCAATTTGAAATGTGGTGGTGCCCGCGTCCAGGATTATGGCGTCCTGGTTGTCTATCAGGGACAGGCAGGTTTCGGCGACTTTCTGCTTGGCGTCCGCGTCAGCCCTCACCCTGGCGGCGAAGTCTGCGGTCTGACCTGGCATCGCTGTTCCGCTGACGCCCCCATGAACGACGCGAACAAGGCCCCGGCTGGCCAGGCCCCTGGTATCTCGCCGTATGGTCATGTCAGAGACTGAAAACGTCTCAGCCAGCTCTGTAGTGGAGACGAAGCCGCGTCTCTCCAGTTGATCCAGGATGGCGGTCTGGCGTGGTGTCAGTCGGACAGCGCTACTAGAAGCCATGAGTCATCATCCCCGAGCCCTGATCCGGCCGGGGCGAGTGGATCCTGGATCGCCAACTTCCCCGTTTATCATCATTGACATTCTTGCTCCCGCTTTCCTCCCGGCCGTGGACGGCGATCCACAGGAATTATCCCACGGGCACATGTTATCAAATTAACACAAAGTGTCGAAAAACCATCACATCCCAGCCCCTTTGCGTGGCTTTAGCCGCTATTGCCCGCCTCATCAGGCCGGACTGCAAACAAACGGCCGGAACCTCCCTGTCTACTTTTCAACATTTTGTGGTCGATTTCACTCATTTAGCGTTATGATCGGAACAGTCGCTGCCTAGTGGCTGCACCAGGACGAGAGGAAACAACATGACGTGGCTGAACAGTGCCGCTCACGCGCGATGGCTCGAGGTCGAAACCGATCGGCTGATCAATTTCGCCGCAGCATCGAAAGTGCCGACCGGATTCGGCTGGCTCGACAACAACGGTGCAGTATTCACCGATAAGCCGACCCATCTCTGGATCACCGCGCGTATGGTTCACAGCTTCTCCGTCGCCGCCTTGATGGGACGTCCTGGGGCCGGGACCCTCGTGGACCATGGCATTGCCGCGCTCAACGGCGTCTTCCACGATGACGAATTCGGCGGATGGTACGCCGAGGTCGATGCGAACGGGGCGGTGAATGACACCAAATCCGGCTACCAGCACTCGTTCGTGCTCCTCGCTGCTGCCAGCGCCGTTGCGGCGGGGCGCCCCGGAGCCCGGGAACTGCTCGAGAAGGCGCTGCGGATAGCAGACACGAAGTTCTGGGACCACGAAGCCGGGATGTGCTTCGACTCATGGAACCGTGACTTCACGGAAACCGAGGCCTACCGCGGCGGGAACGCCAGCATGCACTCCGTCGAGGCGTATCTCATCGTTGCCGATGTGACCGGGGAAAACCGTTGGCTCGAACGCGCCCTCCACATCGCTGAGGTGCTCATCCACAAATTTGCCAAGAACAACAACTACCGGGTCTTCGAGCACTTTGACCCGGAGTGGAACCCGATGCCGGAGTACAACACCGATGACCGGGCCAGCCAGTTCAGAGCGTACGGCGGAACACCCGGCCACTGGGTCGAATGGGCCCGGCTGCTCCTCCACGTCCGCGCCGGGCTCGAAGCCCGCGGGATGGACGCCCCGGCCTGGTTGCTCGAAGACTCACAAGGCCTGTTCGACGCCGCCATCCGCGACGCCTGGGAGCCGGACGGTCATCCCGGATTCGTCTACACAGTCGACTGGGAAGGCAAGCCCGTCGTCACGACCCGCATTCGCTGGGTTCCCGCCGAGGCAATCGGGGGTGCGGCAGCCCTCTACCGGGTCACCGGCGACAAGAAGTACGCAGACTGGTACGAGCGGATCTGGGACCACGCCCGCGACTGGTTCATCGATTACGAGCTGGGATCCTGGAAGCAGGAGCTCGACGAGAACGGCGCTGTCACCTCGACCGTCTGGTCCGGCAAGGCTGACATTTATCACCTCTGGCACTGCCTGGTCGTCCCCCGCCTTCCGCTGGCACCGGGGCTTGCCCCGGCACTGGCCGCAGGCCTGCTGGACGCGCATCTTGATGCCGACAAGCTAGACAAGGTGCCCGTCGGGCGCTGAGTTCTTTCGTCCCGCAGAGGCCCTGGCTCGGGCTTCTGCGGGACCTGGTCAGCCGGAGGACAACCGCCTTCCGGCTACGGGCTGGCGCGGTCCCCCGGTCAGGGTCCTGCGCGGCCGCGTAACGCAACGTCCCCGCAACCCCCGGTCCCGGCCGGCTCGCATATGCTCGAGCAGAGGAGCCCGAACGGGCTCACTGCTGCTCAATCTGGCTCAATGACGAACCACCCGGGAGAGAACCTCATGACCAACTGGCGGATCAGGGATTTCCACTCAGCCGACCTGGACGGCATCCTGCACCTGTGGGAGTCGCTCAAGGCCACCAACGTCGAGCCCGTCTACGCGCTCTCCGAGGTTCTCGCGTCCTGCGAAAAGGACCATGCCGTCGTCGCCGTTCTCGGTGACCAGGTGATCGGTGCCGCGGTCGGGCGTGCCGCCCACGACCAGGGCTGGATCGTTTTCCTCGCCACCCTGCCCGAGTTCCGCGGCCGCGGAATCGGCTCCTCCCTGCTGGCCGCCGTCGAGAACCGGATGGCCCCGCACGGACTCAACAAGCTCTCCGCGCTCATGCCCGAATCCGAGACGCGGGTGGAGGCATTCCTCACCCGGGGGTTTGTGGTGAAGAAGAACCTCCGTTATTTCGAGCGGAAGATCCC
>JBFGBS010000230.1:0-4468 GCA_041567475.1 Arthrobacter sp. | reverse complement strand
TGGGGTACCCGGCCCGGCGGCTGCTGCTGATCGGCGGGGCCGTGCAGAACCCGGCGGTGCAGCGGATCGCCGCGCAGGTCTTCGACCTGCCGGTCCAGATCCCCACCCCGGGGGAGTACGTGGCCCGGGGAGCCGCCGTCCAGGCGGCTTGGGCGCTGACCGGCACCCGACCCGGCTGGGACGTGGCGCTGGACGCGACGCCCGAGCCGGACTTCCATCCACTCATCAGCGCCAACTACAAGAGGGCGGCCACTCACAGCGATGCCGGTATCTGAACCGCTGCTCGTCAGGACACCCCTGTTGGAGGCCGGCAGCCAGGACCCGCTGCCGGCCTCCGGCGGTCCGATGCGCTGGGGGGTCATCGCCACCGGGCGGATCGCGTCCATCGTGGTCAGCGACCTGGCCCTCCTCCCGGACGCGGTCCTGCAGGCCGTGAGCTCGCGGACGCAGGCCGGCGCCGAGGCCTTCGCCGCCGAACACGGCTTCGTCAGCGCTTACGGTGACCGGGCCGACGGCGGAGACCGGGCAGGCAGCAGCCTGCTCGGCTACCGCCAGTTGCTGGCGGATCCCGCCGTCGACGTGGTGTACGTGGCCACCCCGCACGCCAGCCACTACCCGGTGGCGCTGGAAGCATTGAACGCCGGCAAGCACGTCCTGTGCGAGAAACCCCTGACCCTGAACGCGGGCCAGGCGCGACACCTCGTCAGCGTCGCCCGGGACAAGGGCCTGTTCCTCATGGAAGCCGTCTGGACCCGTTTCCTCCCCAGCATGCAACGGGCGGCGGGGATTGTGGCGTCCGGGGAACTGGGCGAGATCCGCTGGATCCAGGCCGACCTCGGCTTCCCCGCACCGTACGACCCGGAAGCCCGGCTGTGGAAACGGGAAGAGGGCGGCGGCGCGCTCATGGACCTGGGGGTCTACCTGCTGACCTGGGCACAGATTGCGCTGGGCCAGCCCCGGTCGCTGACAGCCACGTCCCACCTGAACAGCTCCGGGGTGGACACTGAGACCGCCATGTCCCTCGCCTACGACTCCGGGGCACAGGTGCAGCTGATGACGTCCCTGACCACGGTTTCCACCCAGACAGCCACGCTGTCAGGGACCAAGGGAACGCTCAAGTGCAACGCTCCGTTGTTTAACCCGACGGAACTGACCATCACGACGGGTCCGGGCGAGACCCGCGTGGAGAAGTTCGTTCTTGCCGGCCGCGGCTACACGTACCAGCTGCGCGAAGTGACCCGGTGCATCCAGCAGGGCCTGACCGAGAGCCCGACCATGCCGCTGGCGGACACGCTGACCATCATGTCCCTCCTGGACGAGGTGCGCAGCCAGTCCGGCATCCGGTACCCGGGGGATTAGGACCGTTCGGGTTGTCATGTCCGGGGCTAGTGCCCTGGTGCTGACGCTCACGGACGAGCACTGCCAGTCTGGCGCCCGCCGTCTCGGCCCCTGAATCTCACACAAGAAAGACAGTCAATGACCGCACTCCCTGACCGCATCGAAATCCGTGTAACCACCCGCCAGACTCTCGACGACGAACTCGAGCAAGCCGTGCGGGACCTGCAGGAAGCCGCCTTGCAGACAAGGACGCGCGGAATACTCATCTCTTGTCACGAGGCCGGCCACTACACGGCGGAGCTATCCGATCAGGTTCCCTTCGGGATCACGCGCGAACTCATCCACTGACCCCACTAAACTCGGCGCCTTCATATCGCCCAGAAGTCAGGGGCGGAGGCGTCCGCCGACGCCTCCGCCGAGGCGTTGCCAGGCGGCCGGCTGCCGCACTCAGTAGTCAGTTGGTTCGGGAAGCCGCTGACTGGATGACCTGGGCGAGGTCGCGGGGATTGCTCCACATCGGCCAATGGCCCGTCGGGAGGTCAACGACGTCGAGGTGTTCAAGGTTCGCGACTTCGGCGAACATGGGATGACCGGTCTGGGCCAGCTCCAGCACCTGCGCACTATTGATTGAGCAACAGACCAAGGTCGTCCGGACCTTGCGGCGGGCGTCGTTGGTGAGCTCGACGGGCTGACGAAGCACGGGGCCGGGCTCCGGAACGGCCCGGGCCCGGAACTGCTCGAGGACTTCTGCGCTCAGGCCTTCGAGGCTCGCCTGCTGTCCGAGGACCTCGAAGGGCGGCAGCGGAAGCTCCGCCACCTCCGCCGGGAGGTCCGGGGCGAAGACATTTCCGTCGCCACCGGGCCGGAGTCGACCCACACTACCCGGTGGACAAGCTCAGGATGCCGGTCCATGACGAGGCTGACGGGAGCGTTAGCCCCACTGTGGGCGACGAGAATTGCAGGCTGGTCACCGTGTTCAGCAATAACGCCCAGGATTGCGTCAGCCTGGGCGTCGAGGGTTTTCGTCGCACGCTCAGGGTCGTGCGGGTCGAGACCGGGCAGTGTCATCGCGATGGCACGAGGTTGGTCGGTTTTCAGGTGTTCAAGAACTTCATCCCACGCCCAGGCGCCCAGCCAGTGGCCGGCGATGAGAATGATGGTCGGACTGGTCATAGCGGTTGTCATGGCACAACCCTCTCAGTCCCTCCGGACAACGGTATGTCACTATTTATGTCATGAATTCGTCCGGGTCTAAGCAATGAAGCGGTCTGAGCAGTGAAGCGAACAGAACGGCTCCACGCCCTAGCAGAGTCGTTGCGCCGCAGCGGCAAGCGGGGGGTCTCCGCCGAACGGCTGGCGGGAGAGTTCGACGTGTCCGTGCGCACCATCAAGAGAGACCTCGATGCGCTGGAGAACAGCGGCGCGCCGCTATGGTCCCGTCCAGGGCCGGGCGGTGGCTACGGATTGGCTACCGGCGCGTCCCTGCCGCCGGTGAGCCTGTCTCCGGCGCAGGCCGTGGCGCTCATGGCGGCTGTGTCCGCCGCGGCTGATGCCCCCTACGCTGATCTGGCAGCAGCGGGTATCCGCAAGATCCTGGACGTCCTCGATCCCGGAACCCGGGCAAGAGCTGACGAGCTGGCCCGCCGTGTGTGGGTCAACGCGCCTCCCTCGTCCTCACGCGCGACTAAGTCGGCACTGGAAGAGGCGATGGCAGAGCAGCGCGTGATCCGGATTCGCTACACATCGGGGGACGGGACAACAACCACCCGTGACGTCGAGCCCGTGCTGTTCGCCTCCACGAACGGCCAGTGGCACCTCATCGGATGGTGCCGGATGCGCGACGCAATGCGGTGGTTCACTGTGTCGCGCATCGAGCAGGCCACCGTCACCAAGGCGGCCTGCAGCGGCCACACCATCCACGAGGTCGGAGAACCCCCGGCGAACGCCAGACCGGTACACGGTCGTGGCGAGTGGGCCACGCAGTCGACCCCTCCGGACCGGCCCCGCTAGGCGACGATCTCCTGTACCGAAACGTCTGCCGCGGCGTCCTTGTTGGCATCTGCCAGCTCAGTCAATTCCACCAGGGCCGGCCGGGCCGCGGTGCTGCGAATGGCGACGGCCGCTCCGCTGCGGGCCGATTCCATGACCTCGAGCGCATGGTAGGCCAGCTGCCCGCCCGCAGCTTTGATCCGGCAGGGGTCAAGGCCAAGTCCGCGATGCCGAAGCCGCAGCCCGAGTCCACATACCCGGCCGAGACCGGAAGGATCTGCCACCCGTAGGAGCCCAGGATGAAGAGTTCGACGACGAAGTGCGGAGCCAAGCCGGGATCCGGTACCCGTGCGATTAGCTCCCAGTTCCCGCAAGCAATGGCAGGGCCAGGAAGCATCGGTCGGCAGACTCGCAGGGTGGGCCCGTTTACCGGTCGAGGTGGGATGTCTGGACGGCGAACTTCCTCATTGCCGCCCAGTGGAAGAGCCCGCCGAGGGCGGCACCGAATATCCACGCGAATCCGCTGAGTTGTGCCAGCTGGGGCAGCCACACGGCCAGGACCGAGAACACCGCGGCGAGGCCGAACGCGACGAGTGCCTTGCGGTTCCATCCGGCGGTGAAGTGGTAGGCACCTTTAGGGTCGGTCGAGTACAGGTCGTGAAGGTTCAGGCGTTGTTTCCGGACGAAGTAGTAGTCGGCGATGATGATGCCGTAGAGGGGCGCGAGTACCGCTCCGAGCGTGTCCACGAACTTCGGCAGGCCGATGTTCGATATGACGGCGACCCACAGTGCGCCGATGATGAACCCGGCGACGGCTGTGATCATGCCCGCCGTGCGGAAGGAGATCCGGGCGGGGTTGATGTTCGACAGCGAGTAGGACGGTGGGATGAAGTTGGCCACCACGTTGATGCCGAGGGTCGCGACCAGGAATGTCACGGCGGCCAGGACGGTGAGGGGGACGCTGTCCACGAGGCCCACGATGTCGGCGGGGTTGGTCAGCGGTTCGCCTTGGCCGTCCTGGTACAGGAGGTAGGCGCCGGCCGTGATGAACACGGACAGGAAGGTGAACAGGGCCAGGCTGATCGGCAGGCCGGTCAGGTTGCCGAAGCGCATGGCCCGCTCGGTGCGGACGTTGCGGGCG
>JBFGBS010000229.1:0-4491 GCA_041567475.1 Arthrobacter sp. | reverse complement strand
AAGTTCAACTTCCGCCGCAGCCGGCTGTTCTGGCTCTACGCGATCTACTACACCCTGGGCCGGGTCTGGATCGAACTGCTGCGCATCGACGACGCCGAGCAGGTGAGCCTCTTCGGCATCACTACCCGGCTCAACGTCTGGACCAGCATCTTCGTCCTGTTGGCCGCCGTCGTCGTCTTCATCATCCTCGGACGGCGCAAGGGCAGCGGTGCGGACACCCCGTACCTGCCCGGCCGCGAACCGGAGACGGCAACCGGGCCGGAGACGGCAACCGGACCGGAGGCTGCAGCCGAGCCGAAGACGGCAGCCGAACCGGAGACGGACGATGCCGCCGCGGATTCGGCCAAACGAGAGAGCGTCCCGGCCGGCCAGACGAGCATCCGCAATGCGGACCAGTCTGTCTCAGATAGTGAATCCCGTGATAGCCTCCGACGTAACCAAAGCGGTTCCGGCAGCGCTTCCGCGGAAGCTGAAACAAAGAAAGACACCTCCGGATCCGCGCCGGACGCCGACGGCAAATAGCAGCCAGGCTCCGGCGGCGCGTGCTGGTGAGCCACCGCTCTCCGCGCGCGCGGCCACAGCGTCGTGGCGGCCGGGAATGCTCGAACGGCGAATGCTAGCGGTTCGTGCAAGCCCAGGCCAGTATCCTGCGTAACTATTTCGTCCGGCAGGGCCTGCTGGCCTACAATTTCAGTAATCCAATTGCCCTGTTACGCCTGTCACACGGGCGAGGCGGGCCGGGCCAATGTTGTCCCTCCCATACGCACGATCAGGAGGAAGGACGTCTCCCATGACCCAAACTCTTCACAGCCCCAGCTGGTCCGAGCCGGACCAGCCAGCGGCCGCGATGTCTCCGTTCAAACGCTTCGCCGCATTGCCGGCAGCGGGCGGGCTGTACAACCCGGAGAATGAAAAGGACGCCTGCGGTCTCGCCATCATTGCGACGCTGCGGGGCGAGCCGGGCTACGACATCGTTGACGCGGCACTCACCGCACTGCGCAACCTCGAGCACCGCGGCGCCGTCGGCGCCGACGAAGGTACCGGCGACGGTGCCGGTCTGCTCATGCAGGTGCCCGACGAGTTCTTCCGTGCCGTCACCGACTTCGAGCTTCCCGCGCCGGGTCAGTACGTGGTGGGCACCGCCTTCCTGCCCTCGGAGCTGCGTGAATCAGATGCGGCCAAGGCCGGCATCGAAGGCCTCGCGGCCGACGAGGGCCTGACCGTCCTCGGGTGGCGTGAAGTCCCCATCGTCGCGGACCTCGTCGGCGCCATGGCGCGCGCCTGCATGCCCTACTTCTCCCAGCCCTTCTTCGCCTCCAGCACGGGGGAGACCCTCGAACGCAATGAGCTCGATTCCCGGGCCTGGCGGATCCGCAAGCGCGCCCAGAACAAGTTCGGCGTCTACTTCCCGTCGCTGTCCTCGCGGACCATTGTGTACAAGGGCATGCTCACCACGGCCCAGCTCGAGCCGTTCTATCCGGACCTGTCGGACAAGCGCTTCAAGACGAAGCTGGCGATCGTCCACTCCCGGTTCTCCACCAACACGTTCCCGTCCTGGCCGCTGGCGCAGCCGTTCCGGACGATCGCCCACAACGGTGAAATCAACACCGTCAAGGGCAACAGGAACTGGATGCGCGCCCGCCAGTCCCAGCTGGCCAACCCGCTGCTCGGGGATACCCCGGAGGAGCTGTACCCGATCTGCACCCCGGGGGCCTCGGACTCGGCGTCCTTCGACGAAGTCGCGGAACTGCTGTGGCTCTCCGGCCGTCCGATCACGCACTCGATCATGATGATGATCCCGGAGGCGTGGGAGAACCACGCCACCATGGATCCGGCCCGCCGCGCGTTCTACGAATACCACTCGCTGCTCATGGAGCCGTGGGACGGGCCGGCGGCCGTGTCCTTCACCGACGGAAACCTCGTCGGCGCCACCCTGGACCGCAACGGCCTGCGCCCGGGACGCTACTGGATCACCGAAGACGGACTGGTGATCTTCGCCTCCGAGGTCGGCGTGATCGACGTCGAACCTTCCAAGGTGGTCAAAAAGGGCCGTGTCTCGCCCGGCAAGATGTTTCTGGTCGACACCGAAGCGGGCCGGATCATCGACGACGCCGAGGTCAAAGCCGAGGTCGCGGCGGCCAACCCGTGGGCCGACTGGGTCAAGGACAACCTGATCGACCTCAACGACCTGCCCGAACGTGAGCACGTCGTACACACCCCGGCATCGGTGAACATCCGCCAGCGGACGTTCGGCTACACCACCGAGGAACTGAAGATCCTGCTGGGCCCGATGGCCCGGACCGGCGCGGAACCGCTCGGCGCCATGGGCTCCGACACCCCCGTGGCAGTCCTCTCCAAGCGGCCCCGGCTGCTGTTCGACTACTTCGTGCAGTCCTTCGCGCAGGTTACCAACCCGCCGCTGGATGCCATCCGCGAGGAACTGGTCACGTCGCTGACGTGCGCGGTCGGGCCCAACGGCAACCTGCTGGACCTCCGGCAGGTACGCCAGCCGCAGATCTCCCTGCCGTTCCCGGTGATCAATAACGACCAGCTCGCCAAGATCGCTAACATCGAAAGCCCGGACGGTGACCGGATCGCCATCAAGGTCCGCGGACTGTACCGGCCCGAAGGCGGCGAGAACGCCCTGCGTGCCCGCCTGACCGAAATCTGCGAGCAGGTCTCCGGCGCCATCAACCGCGGCGTCCAGTACGTTGTGCTCTCGGACCGCGACTCGAACGCCCAGTGGGCGCCGATCCCGTCGCTGCTGCTGGTCAGCGCCGTGCACCACCACCTGCTGCGCAGCGCCAACCGGACCAAGACCGCCCTGGTGGTCGAGGCCGGCGATGTCCGCGAGACACACCACGTGGCCGTCCTGATCGGCTACGGCGTCGCGGCCGTGAACCCGTACCTGGCAATGGAGTCCGTTGAGCAGCTCATCCACAGCGGCGACGTCGTAGGCGTCACCCCCGAGGACGGCGTCTACAACCTGATCAAGGGCCTCGGCAAGGGCGTCCTGAAGATCATGTCCAAGATGGGCATCTCCACGGTCGGCTCCTACACCGGAGCCCAGACCTTCGAAGCCCTGGGCCTCAGCCAGGAACTCGTGGACGAATACTTCACGGGCACGCACTCCCAGCTCGGCGGCGTGGGCCTCGACGTCATTGCCGCCGAGGTCGCGGCACGGCACCAGATGGCCTACCCGGAGAACGGCATCGAACAGGCGCACCGGCCCCTGCTCGGCGGCGGCGAGTACCAGTGGCGCCGCGACGGCGAGCCGCACCTCTTCAACCCGGAGACGGTCTTCCGGCTGCAGCACGCCACCCGGGAACGCCGCTACGACATCTTCAAGGCCTACACGCGCGGCGTGGATGACCAGTCCGAGAACCTCATGACCCTCCGCGGGCTCCTGAAGTTCAAGAGCGGTCAGCGTCCCGCGGTCCCGCTCGAGGAAGTGGAGCCCGTCTCCAGCATCGTCAAGCGCTTCTCCACCGGCGCCATGAGCTACGGCTCCATCTCGCAGGAGGCCCACGAGACCCTCGCGATCGCCATGAACCGGCTGGGCGGCAAGTCCAACACCGGTGAAGGCGGCGAGGACGTGGACCGGCTGCTGGACCCGGAGCGCCGCTCCGCCGTCAAGCAGATCGCCTCCGGCCGCTTCGGTGTCACGAGCCTGTACCTGACCAACGCCGACGACATCCAGATCAAGATGGCGCAGGGTGCCAAGCCCGGCGAAGGCGGCCAGCTGATGGCCCAGAAGGTCTACCCCTGGGTGGCCCGGACCAGGCATTCCACTCCCGGCGTCGGCCTGATCTCGCCGCCGCCGCACCACGACATCTACTCCATCGAGGACCTCGCGCAGCTGATCTACGACGCGAAGCGGGCCAACCCGTCCGCCCGGGTCCACGTCAAGCTCGTCTCCGAGGTGGGGATCGGCACCGTGGCGTCCGGCGTGACGAAGGCCAAGGCCGACGTCGTACTCGTCTCCGGCCACGACGGCGGAACCGGCGCCTCGCCGCTGAACTCGCTCAAGCACGCCGGGGTCCCGTGGGAGCTCGGCCTCGCCGAGACGCAGCAGACGCTCATGCTCAACGGCCTGCGTGACCGCGTGGTGGTGCAGGTGGACGGCCAGCTCAAGACCGGCCGCGACGTTGTGATTGCCGCGCTGCTCGGCGGCGAGGAATTCGGCTTCGCCACGGCACCGCTCGTGGTCTCCGGCTGCATCATGATGCGCGTCTGCCACCTGGACACGTGCCCGGTCGGCGTCGCCACCCAAAACCCCGAGCTGCGCTCCCGCTTCAACGGCAAGCCCGAGTTTGTGGTCAACTTCTTCGAGTTCCTTGCCGAGGAAGTCCGCGAAATCCTGGCCGAACTCGGCTTCCGCAGCATCGAGGAAGCGATCGGCCACGCTGAAATGCTCGACGCCCGCGAAGCGATCAGCCACTGGAAAGCCGAAGGCCTGGACCTGGACCCGATCCTGCACGGGCTCGAGTT